>DAOSWV010000022.1 GCA_035380125.1 Oscillospiraceae bacterium | reverse complement strand
CATTAGCCTTTTTTTCTACCACTCGCCTAGCGAGTGGTTTTCTGGATACAATAAAAGCAGGGCAAAAACCCTGCTTAATTATATAATTCTTATGCCTTTTTAAAAATCTTTTTAATCCAAAGCAAGAAGTAATTACATGCTTCTCCTTCAGAATTAAAAATTTTTAAAGCTGACTTTATACCGCGCTCACTGTAATAAACCAGCCATTTGCCGTCTAATTCCGAAATACAATACATTTCATTTGGTAATCCTCCTTTTAAAGAATATGAGTTATCCGGAATTGCAAGTTTAATTAATTCTGTTTTTAAATCTTTAGTTGTCATTAATTAAAAACCTCCTTTATGTAACCATTGTCAAGTAATTCTTGAATTGTCATGTCAAATTGATATTGTGTTCCTTCTCCGGGTTCACCAAACCATGCTGCAATATCCCCCCCATTACACTCAATTGGTTTAATTATTTCATATACATGATAAGGTTTTAAATATGTACCTGGGGCTAAAGATCTCATGTTATATGGTGTACCTTCTGGTGATACAAAAGTACCACTCTCAAAGCCATACCTATCAATACGCAAGCCTTGTTTTAATATAATTCTTTTAATAATTCCTTTAAATCCATTATTCCCATCCGGCCAATGAATTTCACCTGTGCTTTGATCAAAATATTTCGGATTATCAAAAATCGACTTATATTTGCGATATAATTCTTCACTCGGTGCATTTTCCCATTTACTTAGTTTTTCTCTGTCTTTATCTGAAATAATAGAATCTTCCGTAGTTCTATTATATCCCTCGCTCTGCTTAGTGTCAATCCCGTTTTCGGCGTTGAATTTCTTAATAACCTCAGCGCCTTGCATGATCTTATTAACCATTTCTTTGCCGTAGCTATCTGGAATTACATTGGCGTCACCTGTCTCGGCATATTTTTCAGCAACGGCTCTTTGTTCTTCTGTATATTCAAACGGTGCTAATTTCGCTTCTAATTCCGGATTCACTTCTGTGTTTGATTGTTCGGTTGAAGTCGTGCCTGCCTGTTCGGTGCTTGAAACTGACTTTGTTTCTGCCGCACTTGTAACAACTGTCTCAGCAGCCGGA
This sequence comes from Oscillospiraceae bacterium, assembly GCA_035380125.1. Taxonomy (NCBI): domain Bacteria; kingdom Bacillati; phylum Bacillota; class Clostridia; order Eubacteriales; family Oscillospiraceae; species Oscillospiraceae bacterium. The sequence goes on along the minus strand of DAOSWV010000022.1, from coordinate 54,027 downwards.
TTAACCCCTTGCAAAACTTCCGCAGAAGAAGTCAAACTGGCTTTCGCGTCAGCTTGTCCGGCATTGTACATGGCCTCGACCGAATCTGTGTAATTCCCGGCAGCAGCATTATCCCGCGTGTCCCTCGATATGTCCTCACCGTTAAAACCCGCATTATAGGCCTCGGTTAAGTCAGTATTCTCCGCAAGCCCCGGATTTGTTTCGGCGATACCCGCTAATGCCTGTGTCCCGACTTCTCCCATCGACGGTTCGGCTTTCGCGTTGTTATTCGCTATGTTCTCTTTTTGCCCTGTCAAGGTTTCAATCGCATTGACCGTTTTTGTACCCTCAACCGTTTCGGTTGTTTTGTTGTCTGACTTCATTTCGTTCAGGGTGTTTCGGATGTTTTCAAAATACGATTTGATACCCTCTGAAATTCCGGGCTTTTTCGAACCGGATGCTGTTTTGCTGTTCGTACTTGCCGCCATCTGATCCAGTGTGTTTTTTAATACGGTTTTCGCCGAGTCCGTTTCTCCCCTCGCGAGTGCTTGATAATACTCCGCTGCCTCAGAAAATCCGGATTTGAACACCGAGTTCTTCTCACCCATCTCGATGGCCAGGTTCGCGGCGATTTCATCCCCTATGCGGGACGTCAGTTCGCCGAGATCGATATTGTTCAGTTTTCCGGTCTTGGCAGCGCCCTCGACCGAAGCCGCCAATGCTCTCGTCGCCTCATACCGGGAAGATTTGCCCTGCTCGATGATGTTATCTGTGCCGTTTTGAATGTTTGATACATTATCCCCGATTTTGGACAGCACTTTTATATCCACAAAAGTACGGTATGCGTCTGTCGCGCCGCCGAGCAGCACGCCGGTGATCATGCTGATAAAGCCGTCGTACGCGGCCTGTCTGCCCTGATTGCTGTCCCAGTTGAATTCCCCCGTGGCAAAGTAATGGAGAAACGGCTCGATCAGGGCCTGTGTGCTTTCTTCGAGCAATTCGCCCGCGCCGCGTGATGCCATGGCGCCCAACTGTGTCAGAGCAATTCGGCCCAGTGTCGTTTCGGATGAATATTTGACAAACTCGCCGAAGTTCTTTGACAGTTTGCTTGCAATCGAATTTGCCCCGCCCAGTGAGCCCAAGCCGTCAAACACCATTTCCAAACCGACTTCCGACAGCGTAATCCAGTTTGCCTTTCGAACCGCTTCCGCATCGGAATACCCGCTCAGTTTCATATCATTATAGGTATTGCCCCATATGCTTGAACCGAACACGGTGGTTGTTGCAATTCTTCCCGCCACATTGATTGCAGCCGCAGCAGCGCCCGAAGCCAAACTTGCCGCGCCCATTGTGGCTACTGCGACCACGACCGCCGGAACATTCTGCCCGATGCCCATACTCATATCCAGCGACGTATTCTCGGAACGGTTTAGTTCATCCTTCAATATCGGAATGGCGTAATCATCGGAAAAAATCACCGGAAGGGTTTCTGTATCGCTGTCCAGAAAGTTGACAAGCGAGACGATACCCTTTCCCCAGTTATTTAATCCCATGCCCACGCCCATGCCCAATCTCTTGAATCCGTTGGCTTTTTCATATTCCTCTGCGGTCTGCGTGCCTTTAACCTGCAAATAAAACGAATTCAGCGTTTCGCTGTACTTGGACGCTTCTTCGAAACCGTATTTACCCAAGATATAGAACAGTGTGTCTCCGGCTTTTTCATTCCCGTACAGCGCGGAGATCTGATCCAGCACGTCGTATATCTCCCGCCTATCGTCGGTGCTTTTGTTTGCAAAGTCGGAAAGCACATCTTTCGTATAATAAACGTCGTTGTCAAACGAATCCCCGTTCTTCAACTCCGACTTCGAGGCGTTGATATATTTAATTTTACCCTCTGCTATGAACGCATCCCTGTCGGCTGAATACTCACAATCCTTGATATACAGATCGGAAATTTCTGCTTGTTCGCTGTCATATGTTCTCCTGCCGGAGACGTTTGTATTGCCTTTATTGGCGCGTTCCTTTAATCTTTCAGAGATCGAATCGATATAAAAGCGTGCCAATCCGCCTTCCTCATCGCCGTATAAACCCACAAGGTAGGTATACTCCGCATATTCCTGATCGGTCATGAACCTGTCGTCGAATGTTGCCTTAGACTCACCTTCACTTTGCAGCTGATACAATTTGACGGGGTCCTCTTTATTCAACGTATTATAATCGTTCAGTGCATGTCCCAACTCGCTGTACGCTTTTGTAATCTCCAATCGGTTAAGGGCGGCGGGGCTGTGATCACCGCTTTTTACGGCTGCCGCTGCCTTTTCATATGCCGCGTCAATTCCTGACATATTTATTGTAGCTGTTTTTGTGGGATCATTTTTTTCATAATACTTTGCCGACAGTTCAAGATAATATAAAAGGTTTTGATATACCGCATTTTTCTCTTCTTGTTTTGCAGCTGCGGCTTTTACCATTTCTATTTCATCTTTACCTCGCGCATGACCGGTTGAATTGACATGAAATATTTTAGAACTTATTTCCGCTAAATATTTATCATATCCGGGCAGATCGGATCCCCCAAAAGCCAGATAATCTTTTTCCGTATATGTTTTTCCGTCTTCAGCCTTATGGGAAAATGAGACCACACCGGAAAGCGCGCTCTCGTAATCGGTGCCACCCATCTTCTCTTTAATCCAATCGTTTTTCTCTTGATTGAATTTATCCATATTGGCTTGAAACTCTGCCTGCGCTTGATCTTCAAGCTCTGATTTCACCATTCTGACCGACATGCCGTTACGATCCGAATCACTCACTTTAATACCGGAGGACAGAGGTTCCACTGACTGGGCATAATCGACAACGTCTTTCGTAACCATTGGATCAGTTGCACTGCCTTGTGTATACAGTGTGTTATCGACCTCGGTTTTCTGCCCCATTTTGTCCCACGTCAGTTCCCTCGAATCAAAACTTCCTGGCTTTGTCGCTTCTGTGAATTCAAAATATCCGGGAACAGCCATGCCGCCCTCTTCATAGTCCGCAGCAGTGTATTCAATTAAACTCCCATCCACTCTTAATTTATCCGGAATTCCGCTGTTGTCACTGTAATGCAGCTCATAGTCGGCATTCTCCGTCGGCTTGACCCATTGATCCACAACTTCCATGCCTAAATATTTATCTTGTCCCTGCATCCTTTCCTCCATGAGTTCCTCCTTTGTTTTGGAGGTTTTGGCAGGCGGTGGGTTTTCTAAATAATCATAATATTTTTCGACATCATCGGGATCAAGCGGATCCAATCCCATTGCGGCCATTTCATTTTTTTCTTTTTTATATTGATCTTGATTTACTTTTTCCGCTTCCCGGAATGCCTTTTTATTTTCACTGTCTTGAAACACTTTATATATTTGATCTAAATTTTTGTTAAACTGTTCTTCAAATTTTGCTTTATATAAATCATTTTGCGATTGATATAACTCCGGATGGGATAACATGATCTCACGAAGGGTCTTATTGTAAGCTCTTTCAAGCGCGGTTTCAAAAATTTTATCGCCCTTCTCTACCTCAATACCGGCATCAAGAAGCGTTTTCCGCGTAGTATAAAAATCAAAAAAATTAATTTCGCCGTCTTTATTACCTTTAATAACTTCATTGTATTTTTCAATAGCTGCGTTCTCTTTATTATATTCTTCTTCGGTAATTTCCTCTCCGGCTGCATTCGTATAACGAGGAGATGTGTCAACACCAATATAATCCGGCACACCCTCCTCGCCGTTGTCTTTACGATATTTATACCAACCGTTTATATAATCCGCATATTTAAAATCCTTAACGGTATTATAATACGGTTTAATAGGATCCGGAACATCCTTTTCTCCGGCATCTTTACGTTCCTGATATTTTTTATTCATCCATTCTTCGCGTTGGGCAATCTTGATCATTTGAAGACCCTCGCCGCGCTGACTGGCTAAATTCATCGCAGCGGCTTTATAATCGACATCACTGATTATCTTACGAGAAGCTGGGGGCGTTTTTTCCTCCGCCTCCTTCTGGGCGGCTGCCAAAGCCGCCTCTCTTTCTTTTTTGATTTCATCCTGCTCTTCTTTTAACTTCCTTAGACGATTAAGGCTCATATCTATTCCTCCCAATCACGCATTGACTTAGGTTTTTAAACGCCGAATTCTTCTACGCCGATATCCATTACCTCACCTTCGGTCAGACCATACATGCCCATCAACGTCTCTGCATGTTCATCGGTCATTTTGTCAAGATATTGATAAATAAGGATAGCCGCCTCCCATCTCAGGTCATCTCCGACCAAACCGCTTTTAACATAATTTTGTATTTGTTCATTTATATCAGTGGCTGTTTTATAACTATCATCCGCATTTATTCTACTTGTATTTGTCACCCTGCTGTCCCCGCTTGTATATGGCGATCCCGAATCATAATACCCTGTGCTCCCCGTCTGCGCCGCGTGTTCCAGATCAAATGCCGCTTTTTGCAAGGCATACGAAAGCTCCCACTGACGGTCTGCCACAGCATCCCTGGATTCCTGATACAGCTGCTGCGCAAGCTGAATCGCATAGGTCTGAATGGCCTGCATGGTCGCGATATCTCCGCTCTGCTGGGCCTGACTGATGGCTAAATTGAGTTCCTTAACCGCCGTATTGTAGTCGCTGGTGTTGGTGTTCAGAGCATTTTGATAACCGTTGAATAAGCCCACCTGACTGGTCTCCTGCCAGCCGCTTCCGGCAAGACCCGCAGACCGGATGTTCTGATTGATCTTTCCGGTCGAATTGATGGCTCTGCTGAAGGTCAGATCGGCCTCCCGGTTGGCTTTTACGCGGGCTTTTTCGGCTTTTTCTTTTTCATATTCAAGCTGGTCGATCGCCTGTTGGGTCGTGAGTTTTTGTGCCTCAATTGCAGACAAAATCGCGGCTTTATACTGCTCTGTCACACTGCCCGATTTCGTCATGTCTTCAAGCTGCTTCAGCAGTTTTGTATACGGATCTTCCCCTTCGGCCGTCTCTGTTGTCCCGGTCTCTTCGACCACAGGCGTCTCCGGCGTCTCGGTATTCGTTCCGGTTTCCCCGGTGATCGATTCATCCTGATCGGTCACGTCGGTCTCTTGCGTATCCGTATCGGTAACAATCGGATTCGATGTCCCGGTATTCAGCGCTGCTCCGGCTGCTGCCCAACGATTCTTTTTCCTATTCACTTCATCTTCCGCAATCAGATAAGGATTATCTTCCTGATCCCCCGGCAGACCGTAAGTTGTTTTATAAATTGCCATTGATTCTCACCCGCTCCTATCTGTTTCCGATCCGGAGTTTTTTCACTTCCGTCATAATGTGGTCGAGGTAACCGTTCCCACTGAGGTCATCATGATAGATCTTGTGCATATCGATCAAATCCTCAAGGTCTTCCGCGGAGACCTCGCCCGCCCCGATATATTTCCGCCCCAAAAATTTAATCTTGTCATACAAAAGCTGGCGAACGCCTGCGCGCACGCCGTCTTTACAGGCTTTCCGGTCTCTGATCAGCGCGAAAACGCCGCTGATCAGAGCCGACAACGCGCCGCTCCCGAGGACCGCCAAGAAAATCTCCATGCGGCCCTCCTAAAAAGCGGCACGTCTTGCCGCTTTTTTGTTTTCATCCGAAAAGTGAATGCTTGAAACACCTCACCAAAAGGAAAACAATGCCATTGACCTGTTTATGGGACTGCGGATATGAAATAATCAAAGCCGCAGGAGGTGCTCAGGATGACACTCAAGGAAATCTACAACCTTGCGGACAACAAAGGATTTAACGTCTGGTATTACCCCTTCAAAGCCATTACATCCATGTCCACGCCGCAGGGCGATATTGCCGTCAATACGGATAAGCTCAAAAGCGAAGCCGAAGAACTGTGTCATCTGGCGCATGAAATCGGACATATTGAAACCGGCTCGTTTTATAAACTCGACGCCGATTCCGCAACCATTCGCAAAGCCGAAACCGCCGCCAACCGGTACGCGGTAAATTTGTTGATCTCAAAAGACCGTCTGGACAAGCTCGCCCGAAACGGTTATATCACCCCTTATGAGATAGCCGAACATTTCGGGGTAACCGAGGACTTCGCCCAAAAAGCCATCCGCTATTACAATAGTAATTAAATGAAAACGGGGATTTTGTCATACCCGCTTGAAAATACTGGTATTTTATGCTATAATCACATAAAATAATTGAGGAGGATTTTATTGTGCCTTTTTGTACGAAGTGCGGAGCAGAAACGGAAGGACCATTTTGCTCTGAATGCGGCAATCCTTCGCGCGAAAACGATGATCGTAAAATAGATAATGAACAAAACCCGTCTCATTATTCCGCCCCTCTTGATCATCCGAATCCCTGTCCGATTTGCGGGGGTGAAGCCTTGTTCATTGAAACCTATAAAGACCGCAACGCTTTTTATTACAAATGCCCGACCTGCGATAAATCCACCGACGAATTTCCCTCGCCCATCACCGCTTTAACTGCATGGAACAACAGCGAACCAAAGGATTTGAAAGATACATATGATCGGATTCTGTATTCTTTGATTATGCATCCGGCAGCGACCTGTTGGCAGCTGTTTTGGCGTCTTTTTCTTATATTGCTCTTTCCTTTTACCATTTCATTCAACCTAATCGAGGCCGACGATTCTTCAGCTCTGACTGTATTCCTGATCATGACCGTTGTCTGCCTCGGAATCGGTATTCCCCTTTTCGTCCGTTACGACAAGCGTCGCCGCAGTTACATTCGTCATCTCCCACCCGAAAATCGAACAGCAAATGAAAAAGCGCGTTATCGTGCTTTTATCCTTGTTCCGATCATCTATCTGGCTCTGTACTTAATGTTTTTATTACCGATTTTATTTTCATAATTCAATGATAAGAATTGCGTTAAAGGAGCGACAATATGTATTTAAAATCCTGCCCAATCTGCGGCGGTGAACCCGAGCTTTCCGAAGCCATACAAGACCGCACCGGATACTACTGCGAGTGTTATGCATGCGGAAAATCCACCGACGAATTTGCAGCCAAACAGGCCGCTGCCGATGCCTGGAACCGCAGCCGTACCACGGATTTAAAAGACACCGAACTCAGGGGTGTGTATGCCATCATCATAAATCCGTTTAAAACCTGGTGGCAGGCTTTCATTCGTTTCTTTTCTTACCTTTTCGGCCCGGTTTTTGTCTATTTTATCGTATCCTCTCTCAGCGCAGATTATCCGACATTTCTATCTGTCGGAATGTATATTTTCGGTTTTTTCTGGATTTTAATCGGTACCTATTTTTACATAAAGTTTTTTAAAAAACTCATCCGCGTCATCCGGCGGTTATATAAAAAAGAACGCATTACAAATATTGCGGCATTGGTTTTCGGCAATGTCGTTGCAATTTGCGCACATGCCGCCCTGCTCTGGTATGCCCTCATCCCATATGCCGAATTATGCCGTTACTAAAAACACGGAGCGCTCTATGTTGCACAGCAGGAATTGGTTGATAAAACACAACTATCCTTTCGGGAAAGCTGCCGAAAGGATCCCGTTCGGCGACGTCAAAATCGAATATCTGCGTACCAGGCCGGACGTCACACTGTTCAATCCCAACGGTGAAGAGGATTATATCGGCGACAACGAACATCTGCTCGTAACGGTTTCGCCCGACGGCGGCGAACTGTTGGCATTTTGGACACAAAGCTCCTGCGAAGCCAACGGAGACAATCACATCGTGATTTCAAAAAGCCGAGACGGCATTCATTTTACCTCCCCCGAATATATCACCGGCACAAAGCGGGGTCAACTGCACAATCAATCGAGTTGGGGCTTCCCGGTTTTAAGTCTGAAAGGCCGCATTTACCTGTTCTTTACCAAGGAACTCGATATTTTCGACAACAACTACAGCGGCAGCGGGGCCATGGGCTGCTTGTATTCGGATGATGGTGCAAACACCTGGTCAAAAGAATCGCTTATCCCTATGCCCCGCTCTCGTCACGATAACCCTGATGTAAGCAAACCGAAAAACTGGATCGTCTGGCAAAAGCCCATTCGGGACGCAAAGGGAAAACACTTTGTCGGCTACACCCTTGTAACCAGCCATGCACACGGCATCAAAGACCCGGATCAAAGCCGCTGGGTCAATGCGGACAGCCGGTGCTATTTTATGTGCTTTGAAAATCTCGACGAAAACCCGGAACCCAAAGACATCAAAATTACTTGGCTGCCCGACGATGATAAAGGCATTGAAGTTCGAAATAAAACTCTGCCTGATATGTCGACCGCTCAGGAACCCGCTGTTACGCTGTTGCTCGACGGAAGAATTTTCTGCATTATGCGCAACACCACCGGCTATATCCAATATTACCTGTCTTCCGACAACGGTCATACTTTTACCGATCCGAAACCCCTGCGTTATTGCGATGGCGGACCGAAGATCAAGCACCCGATGTCCCCCTGTCCGATCTATGACGTCGGCGGCGGGCACTACCTCATTGCCTTTCACAACAATGCCGGAACCCACCTCGGATTTTCGCAGTACGCCGAAAATTGGCCCTGTAATATGGCCAACTTCTACCGTAACCCTTTATATATTGCAGTCGGAAAATTTTCGCCCGAGAGCGAACAGCCCCTGCGGTTCGGAAAGCCGTATAAATTCCTCGACGATGACGATATCGCAGTCGGCCCGAAACAGACCGCCGAGACCGGAACTTATACAAGCGTCACCGACTTCAACGGAAAACTGACCTTTTGGTACCCCGACCGAAAATACTATCTGCTCGGCAAATACCTCTCACCCGAATTGATTACCAAACTCGCCCCGGAATAATTCCCAATTTGCTCTTGCTTTTTTTACAAATATCGGTTATAATGCCATTTACTTGAGTGTGCGGCTGCACTCAAAAATTCTTTTCTGTCCCCGGACGTCATGCAGAATCTGCAGACGTCATTTTCGGTACGGCATAAACAAATTGTGCGGCTGCTGTTTTTTATGCTGATGGAACAATTTCATATTACTGATAAAACCGTAATTTTCATTGCGATTCAATTTTCTGTTGAGACATCCTACACCGTCTTAACGGCTTTTTGAGTTCATTGTAAAACGCGGCGGATCATGATTCTCTATGCAGGATTTTTGTATAGATATCCGGGGCGGAAAAGAACATCATTAACCGTTCAGGTCCAAAAAGATACCGTTGGTGCAATTTTCACGAACCATATTTACGACTATGCTATTATTCACTGGGGGTGATTATCCGCTTTAAAAAAGGCCGGAAAAATCAAACAGGAGGACAAATTCTTGACGAAACAAACACAGAAAAAAAGCACAAAAAAAGTCAAGGAGGAGACAGAAAACAAAAAAATCAATTGGCATGAAATCCTGTCGATCATGAAACGTTATTATAAATACACCATTGAGTATTTCTGGCAGTGGGGCATTTGGCGCTTCATCGGCGGTTTTGCTTCCGCTTCAGTCGGTCTGCTGTTCAGTTATAATCTCGGTAAAATCATCGATATCATCGTTGACAACGATTGGCAAGCCGCTGTCAAAGCCATCATTGTTTTGGCTTTTCTGGCAATATTCCGCATGATCATCGGGTACACAAATTCGCTGACGTCTTATCGGTACGATATTCTTTCGGGCCGAAAACTGCGCAAAAAGGCCATGGAACGAATTCATTCTTTGCCGATCAGCTATTTCGAATCCAAACACACCGGCGAAGTTATTTCGCGGGTGGTCAACGATATCGATAAACTGCAGTCCTACTATTCCGACTCGATCGCCGGCACTTGGAGTTATCTGCCCATGAACACGATTGTAGGACTGTGGCTGTTGCTCTCAATCAACTGGAAACTGACTATCATATGCGTTATTTCAATTCCACTGTTCACGATAGTGATCGGTAAAATTTCGATGCCGATCGCCGAATCGGGCAAAAAGATTCAGGAGTGCATTGCAACCTGCAACTCCTATCTGCGCGATTTCATCGAGGGGATCGAGATTTATAAGATTTTTACCATGGAAAAACGCCATGGCAAGCATTTCGAAGACGCTGTCGACGAAGGCGTTATTCACGCCAGAAAAAAATCCGCTCGACAGCGTGTATCCTGGGCCATCGGTTCGTTCAATTATGTGCTTCCGACCGTACTCTCCTATGCCATCGGCGGTATCTTTGTCGCACGGGGCGAGATGAGCATCGGTGACTTGGTCGCTTTCAGTACGGTACTGCCGCCGGTCGCCAACATCACACATCAGTTTGCAGGCAGCTACACCGGTCTGATCGAACATATGGGCATTGCGAAGCACTTCTTCGAGCTGATCGACGAAAAGCCCGAACGCACCGACGGCGGTGATTATTCCAAATCGGGAGCCGGCGTAGAACTCGAATTTAAAGACGTTTCCTATTCCTATCCCAACGGCCTCGCGGTATTAAAGGACTGCATATTCAAGGTCCCGGGCGGCAAAACAATCGCGATGGTCGGCGCCAGCGGCGGCGGAAAATCCACGCTGTTCAAACTGCTGTGCGGTTATTACACCTCCTACACCGGTGAAATCCGCATCAACGGCGCCGAACTCTCCGAATGGAACCTCGATGATTTGCGCCGCAATATCGCCTATGTCAGTCAGGAGAGCTACCTGTTCGACAATTCAATCAAAGAGAATATCCGATTCGGCAAGCTCGATGCCACCGACGAGGAAGTGATCGAAGCCGCCAAAAAGGCCTATGCCCACGATTTCATCACCGAACTCGAAAACGGCTACGACACCAAGCTCGGTGAGCGTGGCGTGCGGCTTTCGGGCGGACAAGCCCAGCGTATTGCCATCGCACGTGCTATTTTGAAAAACGCGCCGTTAATCCTGCTCGACGAACCGACTGCGGCGCTTGATACAAAAGCGGAATTCTATGTGCAGAAAGCGCTTGAAAACCTCTCGCAAAACAAAACCGTATTCGTGATTGCGCACTGCATCTCCACCATTGAGAAATCCGATAACATTCTCGTTTTGGAAAACGGCCACATCATTGAACAGGGCAAACACGCCGATCTGGTCTCCCGGGGCGGCCGCTATATCGAGCTCTACAGCTCTCAAATCGCAAGAGAGGAGGCGGTTTTTAATGCCTGAAAACACCAAAGACAAGACCCTGTCTGAGAAAAAGAATAACATCCTCAAGGATATAAAACACCTTCTCTCCATCCTCGGTAAATACAAAGTACTCTATATCATCTTCATGCTCCTGTCATCGATTATCGGATCATTCATGACGATCATCGCTGCCGAGACAATGCGGTCTCTGGTCTCTTTTTTCGTGGATAAGGACGGCAGTATCACCGTAACGCGACTGATCGTACTTATCGCATCCATGACCTTTTACCGGCTGGTTATCGGTCAGCTGATCAATTATGTTATCAGCATTCTCCAGATTAAAATGGAAGCCGATATCCGCAAACGCCTGTTTTGGAAACTCCAGTCAATGCCCGTCGGTTATTTCCACGGCAGCCACAGCGGCGATTTTGTAGCAAAGATGAATCTTGACGTAACATCGGTCAGCAAAGCTGCCGATACCCTCTGGGATGGCGCTTATACGATCATCAATATGGCGTTTATCATTCCCTACTTCATGTCGCTCGACTGGCGTCTTTCAGTGGTCGTAATAGCGCTCGGCATATTGTTCTCTATCTTCATCAATCTGGTGGTCCGTCCGATGCGTAAACGCAGCAAGGATATCCTCAAATCAATGTCGGAGATGTCCATGACGACGACTGAAAGCGTGACCGGATTTAATGTGACCAAGATGTTTTTACTGCAGGACAAATTCTCAAAGGATTTTTCCGACGGTGTCGACACCATCTACGAAAACCAGAAAAAGTACGGGAATCTCTCGGCGTGGATCGGTTTTTCCCAGATGGTCATTACATATGGCGGCCGGGCTGCTATCGGCATTTTCGGTCTGATATTTGCTTTCAACGGCACACTTGATGTTTCAGTGCTTGCGGGTATGCTGACCGTCTATTACAACATTATCGACTCCTTCATCAACGTCGGCAGCGTTCCGTCGGATATGCAAAAATACTTCGCAAGTTCCGACCGTCTTTATGATCTCTTCAACACCTCCTCCGAACCGGAGCGTTATGAGATCGGCGGCACCGATCCTGAGGCGGGCGTGCTGCTCAAAGACGTCGAATTCGAGTATAACGACGGCATGCCGGTGCTGAAAGGTGTCAGCATCTGCGCCAAGAAAGGTGAGATGATCGCCTTGGTCGGCGACAGCGGCAGCGGTAAAACCACCTTAGTCAAATTGCTCGCCGGCTTGTATGCAGCCAATAAAGGTGAAATCGTCGTCAACGGCAGAGGCCTGTCGGATTATACCCTGACGGAACTCCGCCAAAGCGTCGCCTATGTCCCGCAGGACGCCTATGTCTTCAACGGCAGCATCAAAGAGAACATCTCCTACGGAAAAGACAACCCCACCGACGACGAGATCATCCTGTCGGCCAAAGAAGCCAATGCCGACACCTTCATTATGGAAAAGCCGGACGGCTATGAAACTCAGGTCGGGGAACGCGGCATCCAGCTCTCGGGCGGTGAGCGCCAGCGAGTTGCGATTGCAAGGGCAATTTTGAAAAATGCGCCTCTGCTGCTGCTCGACGAAGCCACCTCGAGCTTGGACAGCGAGACCGAATTAGCGATTCAGGCAACGCTTGAGAAGCTGATGAAAGGCCGCACCAGCGTGGTGGTCGCCCATCGGCTCTCGACCATCATCAACGCCGACCGAATTTACTTCATGCGTGAGGGAAAAGTTGTCGATTCCGGCAGTCACAAAGAACTGCTCGAAAAATGCCGTGACTACTCCGACCTTTTCTACAAAAACTTTGAAAAAGTCGCGGTCTCTTGATTTCATTGCTTTCTATTTAAGGGTTAATCCCTTACACACTTCACACCATGGCAAAACGGGCGGGATATCTCGCCCGTTTTGCCACTCCCGCCCTAAATTTTGTCTGGGTTCTGCCAATATTTTGTTGAAATAAAGCCCAAATTATGTTATGATAACTTTTGTACATACGATAATAAAATCGGTCTTGCACCGATGTAATTCATGATGGGAGGCAACATGGAATTCTTAAAAGCACTCGAGCAGATTCGTACCCCGTTTCTCAATGCCTTTTTCCAATTCTGGACTTTTTTCGGTGAAGAATTGTTGTTGCTCTCTTTACTCTGTATTGTTTATTGGTGCATCAATAAAGATCTGGTCTATAAATGCGGATTGGCTTTTTTCGGCTCGGGTCTGGCGGTTCAGTCGCTCAAAATCGCATTTCGAATCCCGCGTCCCTGGGTACTAGATTCAACATTTCAACCTGTCGGCAGCGCCATTGAGACAGCGACCGGTTATTCATTCCCGAGCGGTCATTCACAGGGGGCGGCAGCGGTCTTCGGCACAGCGGGACTTCATATAAAAAAGCCATGGGTTAAAATCGTCTGCTTCATCATCTTCCCGATGGTTGCCCTGTCACGGATGTATCTGGGCGTACATACACCAAAAGATGTAATCGTCGGCCTGCTTTGCGGCCTGCTTTTTGCCGTTATCGCACAATTGCTGTTAAAAAAAGAACTGTCGCCCAAACAAAACCTCATAACCGCTATCATCCTCGCATTGATCTCGATTGCCACGGCGGTCTATGCTGCCCTGATGTATAAAAATGGCATCATCGCTTACGAATATGTCTCCGACTGCAGCAAATCTGCCGCCGCAGGTCTCGGATTCGCTGTTTGTTGGTATGTCGAGCGCGTACATATCAAATTCGATACGCACTGTAACCGCTGGTGGAAGCACGTGCTCAAAGTGTTCATCGGTATCATCGGAATTCTGCTCATCAAAGAGGGCTTCAAGCTCATATTCGGTGAATCCCTCGCTGTCGATATCATCCGATACTTTCTCATGATCATCTGGGGCATGACGGTGTTCCCACTGATCATCAAAAAGACCTTCAACCGCAGCCCGAAAGCCGGTATAAAGTTTGAAAAATGAATTTTCAAACTCAATCTATAAAAATAGGATAATAAATATGCGAATTGCAATCTGCGACGACAACCCCGTTCAGGCCGGAAATCTCCAAAAGATTGTCTCGGGCTGGATCGAACAGCGCGGCGTTCGCGCCTGCGTCACCAAATACCCAAGTGCCGAAGCCTTTTTATTCGAATATGCTGAAAACATGTCGGTCGATATTCTGCTGTTAGACATATTGCTCAGCGGCATGAACGGCGTCGAACTCGCCCGACGTATCCGCGAATCCGATGCCCACCCGCAAATCGTCTTCATCACGGCCTATTCGGATTTCGTCGCCGACGGCTACGATGTCGACGCACTGCACTACCTGATGAAACCGATTGAACCGGAAAAACTCTGTGAAGTTCTCGACAAAGCGGTTAAAAGTCTCTCCAAAGCAGAGCCTTCCGTCATGTTGGAAACCGAGGAGGGTATTGTTCGTCTGCTTGAAAAAGATATTATTTATGCTGAGGCGTTCTCGCACATCGTCTGTGTTAAGTGTATATGCGGCGATTTAACCGTAAAAACACCGATCTCCGAACTCGAAACCCAACTCGGCGAGTCGTTCGTGCGCTGCCACCGGTCGTATCTGGTCGGCCTGCGCCATATCCGCCAAATCACCCGCACCGATGTCATTCTCGACGACGGCGGCAAACTGCCGCTCTCCCGCCGCAATTACGACGCGGTTAACCGAAAATTTATAAGCTTTTATAGGGTTAAATGATATGGATTATTATTGGTACATTATAATCGGTGCGGTTTTCATCGGCACGGTTCTCGGTATCATCCTTTGGCAGCGTGCCTACACCAGAAAGCTCGTCAACAAATCCATTTCGGAATACCAAAGCGATCTCATCACCAAACACTGCGAAGAGGTCGAGAACATCTATACCAAAATGCGCGGCTGGCGGCACGATTACCGCAACCACATTCAGGTTATGAAGGTCTACCTCGACGACGGTGAAACCGAAAAATTAGGCAGTTATCTCGAGGATTTGAAACTCGACCTCAACAGCGTCGATACGGTGGTCAAAACCGGCAATACCATGATCGACGCCATCTTAAACAGTAAACTCTCGCTGGCTTATAAACGCGATATCGACGTCAGCGTCAAAGCGGTTGTCCCGAAGGACATCGGCATCCCCGATATCGACCTCTGCGTCATCATCGGAAACCTGCTTGATAACGCCATGGAAGCCTGCGCAAAAACCGATACGGATGCACGTCCTTGGATGCGCATCTTCATCGGCGTGTTAAAAGGGCAGCTCTATGTCTCCGTCAGCAATTCGATGACCGGAGATGTTCAAAGAACGCGAAAATCGGACGAAAACGTTCCCGCCATGTATGCCACAACTAAGAACGGAAATACGGAGCATGGTTATGGCCTGATTCGTATCGACGATATTGCCGCCCGCCACAACGGCTATGTCAACCGCCAGCACGAAGACGGCGTTTTCGCAACCGAAGTTTTATTGCCTCTTATTAAATAATGTATGGGTGCGTGCCTATGTATGTGCTCGTCTCACCTTACCGTAGAGGCGAAAAAACCGTCTTTGTGAAGCAAGCGCGACGAAGCAATCCAGAAACAAAGCGTCCGGGTTACCGCTGCAGCCCCGTTAACCACTCATCTGAATTGCTGCGGGGCTAAAGCCCCTCGCAATGACGGGGTATCGGAGTGCCGCTCCGGTCACCCCTACATTAAAATATTCCGTTCGCGTCGAAATTTCGACCATTTACGATGAAAATTCAATAAATAAATAATTCTATGTTACACTTCATTCGAATTATCCGAAAGGAGCTGTACTTTCTTGCCTGAAAAAGAAGAAAAAATAAAACAGAAAATCAAACCCACCTATTCGGTCTTCCAAAACATTTGGTTTTTATTTAAAAACATCTGGGAGGTCGACAGATTAACGATCTTCTCTCTGCCGGTTGCGATGGTTTGCTCTGTTGCTTTGCGTTACGCTTGGCTTTATTTACCCAAATTCGTCATCGACCGGGTGACCAACGGTTCGACGGCCGGGCAGATCGCGTTGGCCTCGGGCATTTTCGTCTTGGCCTGTATTTTAGTCGAAATAATCAACGGCTATTTTACCGGTAATGCGAGTAACCGCTTTCAAAAAATTTCGGTCAACTTCCATAAGCGTATTTTCATGAAAACGCTCAACTGCGATTATGCGCTGCTTGAGGGCGCAGAAGGCCAGACCAAATACCAAAAAGCCCGCAACTGCGAGGGTGACTCTTTTAATGATCAAGCAAATTCTACTCTTATGTTTTATAGATTCTTCCAAACCACACAGAACATCCTTTTGTTCATCCTATTCACCACAGTGCTCTCGGTCGTGAACCCGTTGATCGTCGTATTGGTACTTGCAGGTTCTGCGGCAGAAATGCTGGCGCGAATGGCATTCGAAAAATGGGTTGAAAAGCAAAAAGACCGCTGGGCCAAGAACGATAAGCGTCAGAATTACGTCATCAAGACCTCGTCCGACGCCATATCCGGCAAGGATATCCGCATCTACAAAATGAACAAATGGTTTGCAGACCTGCGGAATATGCTGCTGAAACAGCAGATCAAAGACCGCCGGGAGCGCAATTTCAAAGAATTGCTCTCCGATGTCCCCTACTTACTCAACACCTTCCTGCGTGATGCCATTGCTTATGCCTATCTGGCATGGAAGGCCTCCATCGGTGACATCTCGGTCGGTGACTTGATTCTCTATTTTACAGCCATCACCCAGTTTTCGGTGCAGATGCAAAATGTTGTCGGCTGGATTCACGAGATCAACCTCTCGAATTATAAAATCTGCGACCTACGCAATTATCTTGACATGCCCGATCAACCCGACCCGTCCGATCCGACCGACGTTACAACCCTAACCCGTCCGCTGAACATCGAATTCAAAGACGTCAGTTTCTCTTATCCCGGTTCTGATAAATTAATTCTTGACCGGCTTAATATAAAAATGCGCGGTGGTGAAAAGATCGCGCTTGTCGGCGTCAACGGCGCGGGTAAAACGACCATCGTCAAATTGCTCTGCGGCTTTTATAAACCGACAAGCGGTCAGATTCTGATCGACGGAAAAGACATCGCAAACATGCGCCGCGAAGATATTTTCTCTCTGCTCTCAGCGGTCTTTCAGGATATCTCCCTGCTGCCCGTCTCGGTCGCTCAGAATGTCGCCATGAAAAAGCCGGAAGATATCGATTATGCACTCGTACAGGACTGCCTCAAACGCGCCGGTATCTGGGATCGCGTTTCTAAACTGCCGGAAATGGAAAGCACTCAATTGCTGCGCCATATCCACGACGACGGCGTGTTACTCTCGGGCGGTGAACAGCAAAAACTCCTGCTTGCAAGGTCTTTATATAAGCAGGCGCCAGTGTTGATTCTGGATGAACCGACCGCAGCGCTCGACCCGATTTCCGAAAGCGAAGTCTACGATAAATACCAGGAACTTGCGGGAGGCAGCACCGTTCTCTTCATCTCCCATCGGTTGGCCTCGACCCGTTTCTGTGACCGCATCTTCTTCTTGGAAAACGGCAAGATCACCGAACACGGCAGCCATTTCGAACTGATGAAAACCGGCGGAAAATACGCCGAAATGTTTGAAATCCAAAGCCACTATTATAAAGAGAACATCACTCCGAACGCTGACGCAAACGGTGTGCAAAGCATGCCGTTGAAAGGAGGTGCGGTCTGATGTCAACCGAAAAAGAAAAAACAGCTAAGCCAAAAAAAGAAAAGCTCTTAAAACGCATGGGTGCCACCATCCGGGCAATGGTCAAGTGTTATAAACTCGCTCACTCGCTCGATAAATGGATCGTCCCGCTGTCTTGGATCCGCTGCACCATTAATTCCTGCTATTCGCTGGTCGCAACGCTGATCCTGTCCAAAGTACTGGATATGCTGTATGCGGGCGAGCCGTTCAAGGCGATTCTGACTCCGATCATCGTCGCTTCCTGTACCATTTTGGCGCTCAATACCACCTCAACCGTCATCGGAAAATACATGAACATCCATAGAGAAATCGCCATTCTCAACTACGCGGCCCGTACCGGCGAAAAGACGCTCGATATGGACTATCCGCTGCTCGACAGCCCCCGTTCGCAGGACTTGCGCCGCCGCATCCAAGAGGATAACCTGATGGGTTTCGGCCTCAAGAGTACCTTGGAAATGATCTATTGGCTTCCGCGAAATTTGGGTGATATCATTTCCTCTTTTATTTTGTTGTGGCCGATGCTGACCGGCACGGGAATTTTCCGCCAATGGGACTTCTACGTCTACTTTTTCCTTTCATTAATTACCTATCTTGCAATTGAAATGCTGCCCACTTTGAAACTCAACAAGATTTGGCTGAAAGAAATGGAAGAAAAGAGCATCGAAAAAAAGACCACGATGTATTATATATACGAATCCGGTCAGATGGAATACAAGATCGGCAAAGATATCCGCCTGTTCGGCGGACAGGATATGCTTGAACAAGAAGTCGAACCCGGCCGCAAGTGGTGGTTTAAAAAGTTCGAGCGCTACGGCCGCCTGAACGGCCTCGGATGGATTTTCGGCGGAATCCCGGAGTATATCCTTACCGGCGGCGCTTATTTCTACACCGGCATCAAATGCGCGGCCGGCGTCTTCGGCGTGGGAGGCCTGTACCGTTATGCATTTGGTTTCTACCACCTCATCGGCTCCATCGCCTCAATCGTTCGCCAGCTCACTTATTTCGAAGTTGCGGCAAAGCGTCAGGAGAGCACGCTTGAATTCCTCTCGATTCCCAATGAGATGTACAAAGGCACGCTTCCGGTCGAAAAGCGCGTTCACTGCGACGGCGGCGACAACGATTATCTGATTGAATTCAAAAATGTCTCGTTTAAATACCCCGGTTCCGAAGAATACGCCCTGCGCGATCTCTCGATGAAGTTGCATATCGGCGAAAAGCTGGCGGTAGTCGGCATGAACGGCAGCGGCAAAACAACAATGATCAAACTGCTCTGCCGCCTCTATGATCCCACCGAAGGTGAGATCACTTTAAACGGAATCGATATCCGCAAATATGATTACGAGGAATACATGCGCATTTTCGGCGTTGTTTTCCAGGACTTCAACCTGTTCGCTTTCTCACTCGGCCAAAATGTCGCAGCCAACGTCGAATACGACGTTGCAAGAGTCACTGACTGCTGCAAAAAATCAGGACTTTCTCTGGATAAACCCGGCGATGTCGCCCATCTGACTACCGAAACCTGCCTGTATAAAAATTTTGACGAATCAGGTGTCGAGATTTCAGGCGGCGAAGCGCAGAAAATTGCTCTTGCCCGTGCCCTTTACAAAGATGCACCGTTCATCGTTCTTGACGAACCGACTGCAGCACTTGACCCCATTGCCGAATACGAGATCTATTCTAAATTCAACGAGATCGTCGGTGACAAGACGGCTATCTATATCAGTCACCGGCTGTCCTCCTGCCGTTTCTGCGATGACATCGCGGTCTTCGATCAAGGTTGCCTTGTCCAACGCGGAAGCCACGATCAACTCATCAAAGAACCTAACGGTAAATATTTTGAACTCTGGAACGCTCAAGCCCAATACTATGCATAATTCAAACTCTTAACCGCCCTTAGGCGGTTTTCTCTTCTTTTATCCATAAATTGATCCCAAAAACGACTGTTAACAATAATTCTGCACACAATATGTCAAAATGTAACCGAAAATGTAACCATTTCGTGATATTATATGCATATCAACACATTCCAACCGATTAAAATGTAACTTCAACGATATATGTCACCTGGCAGAAAGGAATCGATATGAAAAAGCGCCCCCTCTTAACAGCCTTATTGTTATTGCTATTTGCAAGCATTATTTCCGGCGTGTTGGCGGTTTGCTATACAGCGGCTGATCTGATTAACAACCGGCCTGTCAAACCCAGTGCTTCGGCAGTTGATAACAACCGCATCACGGCGGATATTTTCATTGTTCCGTCCGGAATCATCGGCCGTTAATTTTCCCATTTTGAAATATCGATAACTCATCGAGCGGGCTTGCACGGCAGGCTCGCTTGATTTGCTTTTACCACAAACAGGCATCCCTTTAACCCCTTCTTTTTATGCAAAAACGCTTGACATCATGCCGATTTTATGCTATATTATTTCGAGCCGCATGTGTGCGCTGCCAATCAGGCAGTCAGGGCTCCCGGAAGCAAGTGGATTACACAAACTCGACGCGAGGTATCCCTTCGCCCTGCACAGCGAGATCATCGAAAGGTGTTTTTAAAAACAATGTACGCAATCATCGAAACCGGCGGTAAACAATACCGCGTCACCGAGGGCGACGAAATCTTCGTCGAAAAGCTCGGAAAATACGACGGCGAACAAGTCACGTTCGACAAAGTTCTGGTCGTCGAAGGAGATAAGCTGATCACCGGCACACCGTTTGTGAGCGGCGCCGCAGTCGTCGGAACCGTCATCAAATCCGGTAAAGCCAAAAAGATCACCGTTTTCACCTACAAAGCCAAGAAAAACGTGCATCGCAAACTCGGTCACCGTCAGCCCTACACAAAGGTCAAGATCGAATCGATCACGCTCTGATGATCAAAGCCACCTTCTTTTACCGCGCAAAAACGTCGGTCGGATTCGAGGTCAGCGGACACAGCGGAACAGCGGAGTCCGGAAAAGACATCGTCTGCGCAGCGGTCACGTCTGCGGTCATGATGGCCGCCAACACGATCACCGAATCATTCGGCATAAAGGCAACGGTAACAGTCGGCGAAAACACGGTCTCCATCCACGGATGCAAAGACCCCAACGGGCATAAGGTCATCGGCGCACTCAAAGACCATTTGGCTGCGATTCAGTCCGATTACCCGGATGCAATCAGGATAATTACCGAAACGGAGGAATAATAAAATGATTAAACTCGGTCTTCAGTTCTTCGCTCATAAAAAAGGAATGGGCTCGACTAAGAACGGACGCGACTCCGAGTCCAAGCGCCTCGGCCTCAAGCGGGCAGACGGTCAGCAGGTTCTCGCGGGCAATATTCTGGTCCGTCAACGCGGAACCCATTTCCATCCCGGCGAGAATGTCGGCATGGGCAGCGATAACACATTGTTTGCCAAAGCCGACGGTAAGATGAAATTCGAACGTCTCGACCGCAACCGCAAAAAGATCAGTGTCATCACCGAATGAAATGTCACCGTGTGACATACGGCGAATGACCTCGATCCAACACTGAATATGAAGAATGGGACGAGCAGTCGTCCGAAAGCAGGACTCCTGTTTTTGGTCGTCAGACCGTCCCTTATTCTTTTACTGAGGGAACTATGTTTATCGACACCGCAAAAGTTTTATTAAAAGCCGGAAACGGCGGCAACGGAGCTGTCACTTTCCACCGCGAAAAGTATATCGCCAACGGGGGACCCGACGGCGGTGACGGCGGAAAGGGCGGCGACATCCTGCTATGCGGAAATACCCATCTGACCACGTTGGCCGATTTCCGTTATAAGCGCAAATATGCCGCGCCCGACGGCGCTAAGGGTGACGGCGGCTGCAGAGCCGGACGAAAAGGTGAGGACATCGTCATCGCACTGCCCATCGGCACCGTCATCAAAGACGCCGAAACCGGCCGTATCATCGCCGATATCTCCTCCGAAAAACCCGTTATCATCGCCAAAGGTGGAAGCGGCGGTGCCGGTAACCGGCATTTTGCCACTGCAACCCGTCAATGCCCGCGCTTTGCCAAAGCAGGTGCCCCCGGCGAAGAGCGCGAGGTGTTATTTGAGTTAAAACTGCTGGCTGACGTCGGTTTGGTCGGCTTTCCGAACGCAGGCAAATCCACGTTGATCTCTGCGATAAGCAACGCACGCCCCGAAATTGCCGATTATCCGTTCACGACACTGCGCCCCAATCTCGGCGTGGTTTACGGAGACAGTGAGAATTCCTTCGTCATGGCGGATATCCCCGGCATTATCGAAGGAGCAGCCGAGGGCGTCGGATTGGGTCATGAGTTTTTACGCCACATCGAGCGCTGCCGCCTGCTGCTGCAAGTCGTAGACGTCGCCTCGACCGAAGGGCGTGACCCCAAGTCTGATTTCGATGTTATCTGCTCCGAACTGGAACGTTACAGCCCACTGCTGGCTTCTCTTCCCCGCATCGTCGCGGCCAATAAGACCGACAGCGCCATTGAGGAAATGGTCGACGATTTCTGCACCTATGTTCGCGGCAGGGGTTTCGAGGTCTTCCCGATCTCTGCAGTCACGGGCGTGGGACTTAAAGAATTGAAATATTATATCTTCAAAGCCCTGCCCACACTTCCGGCCATCAAAGTCTATGAACCCGAACCGGAGCCGGAACTTAAAATCGAAAACGACCGCCCGTTTACAGTTACGAATAACGAAGGTGTCTTCATCATTGAAGCGCCGTGGTTGATCCGGATCTTGAATTCCGTCAACATGGACGACTACGAATCGTTGCAATATTTTCAACGCGTGCTGCGTCAGAGCGGCATCATTGCCGAACTGGAACGCCAGGGCGTCAACGAGGGGGACACGGTGAGCATCTATGACTTTGAATTCGAGTATGTCCGATAACCGTTTTTTCGAACCGGTCGGTTCTCCCGATCAAATGCCGGTTTCCAAATTGGCTTTTCTGGGCGACGCGGTTTATGAATTAATCGTGCGCGAGCAGCTGGTCGAAAGTGCCGAAGTCCCGTTTGAAAAACTCAACGATCTCAAGCAGGAATTTGTCAAAGCCACTGCACAGGCCGAAGCGGCAAAACAGATCTTGCCGCTCCTGACTGAAAAGGAAGAATTGATTTACCGGCACGGTCGAAACGCCAAACATAAGAATGCGCCAAAGAGCGCTTCACTCGGTGAATATTCAAAAGCCACGGGTTTTGAGGCACTTTTGGGATATTTATGGCTTTCCGGTCAAAAATCACGTATAATGGAACTTGTGGAGGTCATTCGAGAAAAGTAGGAGGTCTTTCAGTTGAGCGGTTCCGAAAAAAGCGTAAAGCTCAAAAGCATTCTTTTTGACATTCTCGGTTTTTTCGCGGGCAGTTTATTAATGGGGTTCTCGGTTCAATATTTCGCAGCCCCAAACAACATTTCCATCGGCGGCGTTACCGGTATCGCCACGATGATCAATTACCTGTCGGGCGGTAAATTTCCGATCGGTATCGTAACGATCATTCTCAACATTCCGCTCTTTGCACTCGCAGCATTTATGCTGGGAAAACAATTGCTTTTCAAATCAGCAATCGGAATGCTGGCGGTCTCTGCGATGATCGACTTATTAAAATTCATAAAACTCCCGGTCTATCAAGGTGACATGATCATTGCAGCGTTGTTTGCAGGCGCAATCGGCGGTGTCGGACTCGGCCTTATCTTTTTACGGGGCGGCACAACCGGAGGCGTTGACATCATCGGTCGGCTGATCAAACTCAAACATGCCCACATGGAGATGGGCAAATTGATTCTGATGATCGAGGGTTTTATCTTAATCGGTACGTGGCTGGTCTATAAAAACATCAACAACTCCTTGTATTCACTGGTCACGATTTATGCCTATTCCCGTCTCACAGATACCGTGCTGTACGGTATCGACTACGGAAAATCCTACTTCATCATCTCGACCAAACCGCGCGAAATCGCCCGAGAGATCATGGCGCGCATCGGGCGCGGCGTCACATTTTTAAAAGGTAGCGGCGCTTATACCGACGTCGATAAAGAGATCATTCTTACCGCGCTGCGTAACAGCGAAACCTCCAAGGTCCGTACCATCATCCGGGAAATCGACCCGTCGGCATTTATCATCGTCTGCAGTACAAGCGAAACAATTGGAGAGGGTTTCAAATCCATCCGAGAAAACAAATGATTCTGCGAATTTACGTTTCGCCCGCGAAACAATTGGAGAGGGTTTCAAATCCATCCGAGAAAACAAATGATTCTGCGAATTTACGTTTCGCCCGCGAAACAATTGGAGAGATTTTTAAGAGTTATCGCTTCAATATTAATGTAGGGGCGGATATTATCCGCCCACCGTATCCTTTCTCCATGAAGATAAACCGCGTTCACCTGTCCTAACGATATAAAACATCCCATTCACAATTCCCAAGCAAGTGAGGTATTCAAATGAGCGGAAATTTCTGTTTTAACTGCATGAAGGCCTTTGACGGAGGCACGGTTTGCCCTTACTGCGGCTTCAACACGCAGTCCAGACAACTCCCACCGGCCCTGCCCTATGATTCGCTCTTGGGCGGCCGTTATAAAGTGGGCAGATCCATTCGCATGGACGGCGACAGCTACACCTATACTGCGCTCGACCTGCGTACAGGCCGCATCGTCCAGATCACCGAGTTCTTCGTCCACAATCTGATGAACCGCTCCGAAGATGGTACCACGGCGGTCTGTCGCCCCGATAAGGTTGATTTGATCGCCGAACTGCGCGAAGACTTTGTCGACATGGCACACAAGCTGGTCAAACTGGTCGAGCAGAGCAATGTCGTCTCAGTTTGCGATATTTTCGAAGGCAACAGCACCGTTTATTACGTGGTTACCACCGAAGAGAGCATGTCCATGGTGGAAGTCATCGACGCCTTCCGCAGCACGGGACACGCTAATTGGGAAAAAATTCACCCCATTTTCGACATTTTGATCTCCGAACTCGAAATGCTGCACCTTTATGGTCTTGTACACCGCGGCATTGACGAATCAACCGTGTTGATTGCCTCCGACGGCAGCATCCGTCTGCGCGGCTTCTCGATTCCTTCAGCCCGCATCAACGGCAAGGGCGTTCAAATCAATATCTCCGATGATTACGCCGCCCCCGAACAGTTCACCGGCAACCCCTATCCGGATCGCACCGCTGATGTATATTCGGCTTGTGCATTGATGTTCCGCTGCATCACAGGTAAAAAATACAGCCGCGCCAATCTCGATCTCTCGACTTCCCTGTTCCCGGACGATGTGCCGGTCAGCGCCGTTAACGCAATTTTAAAAGGGCTGAATCACGATCCCGAAAAACGCTTTGCCACAATGATGGAACTGCGCGCGGCGCTCTCGGGTGAGACGATTACCGTCCCCGAGACAACCGAAAGCCAACCGAAAAAAGAGGGCAAATACGCCCGAACCCCCTTTGTACTCGGTGTTTTTGCCGCTTCACTGGTCCTGCTTGCCGGTATTGCAATCGCAGCGCTCTATTTTGTTTTTGACGTCAATGTCTTCAGCGCCGATTGGAGGCGAACCAGTTCGGTCGTCAGCCATGTCTATTCCAGCATTCCGCAAACCAGTTCTCAGCAAACTGTTGCAACCGTTCCGAACCTGCTGGATCTCCGACTCTCCGACGTCATGGATCTATACGGAAGCAGCGACAAATTCACCTTTGAAATTGAATATTCCGATTTTAACGATACTTATCCGCGTAATATTGTCATGGCACAAAGCCCTGATCCGAGCACCCCGTCGCCCGGCTTGACCACAATCGTTCTGACTGTCAGCCGCGGTCCGGAATACATCGTTATGCCGTCGGTGTTAGGCCGTCCGCTCAGCGAGGTCTACGAAGAACTGTCCTATTTGGGGCTTGATGTCTATCTGGTCGAAGTTGACGCGAGTTATGTCTCAACTGCGGCGATCACCTATGACGTCGGCATTGTTCTGGATTGCCCCACAGCCGCCAGCAGCATTGTCAAAGCGGAATCGACCATCATCCTGTACGGTACCGCCGACCGCACCTCCGGTACTGTTTCCACTGAAATCAACACGGATGGTACGGTCAGTGCCTGGCTGATTCCCGACCCGGTTGTAATCAACGGCACGGTCTCTTCTTCGACCGACGTTTACGGCAACACAACCTATTATCTGCTCAAAGACCCGTATGAGCTGCCCTACACCTATTCGTATGTCTACGATGAATTCGGCAACATGACGATGAGCAAAGAATTCTCGCCGACCCCGAGCGGAGGCACCGCCTCAGACACCATCGGGTTGGACGGTACAACGACACGTATTTTCACCCCGGATCCCGAACGGCTCTACGGAACCGTCACCGAAAACCTGTTAGCAGACGGTACGGTGCGTTACATATTCCAAGCAGACCCCATTCAAATCACAGGCACCCTTACCACGGTTACCAATCCGGACGGCACAACCTCACAGGTCTTTGTCCCCGATCCGCGCGGCGGCGAAGAAATCCCCACGGCTTCGGTTATCGCAATCCCGCAGCCCAACGGCACAACGTCTTATATCGTCACCCCGCTCACACCGCAATCCGACCAGTCAAGCCAGCAAACGACGCCCTGATCCGTAAACTTATAATCCCTCTTTATAGAAAGTGGCACAAAGTGCCGAGGTGGTTTATTACTAAGGAAACATTCGCATGAATGTTTCCTTTGTTTTTGCACTTATCACCTTGCGTGTGATAAAAAGTATCCGTAATTCCTAAATTGAGCCACTCGCTAATATCTTTCATCCAAACGGATACGCCGAAAATTGTACCACGATCTTATCCGCGATCAACGCATCCGTAAAATGCACCTGCAGCATCGGCCAATATTCATCAGATGCCACAAAAATCCAAACGCCGTCATCAAATGCGGGATCTCCATTTCTTATACTTACTGAACCCCACCCAAGCTTTCTTTTTGACCAACAATCCCCGTAAAACCGTCCGCCATTCCCGCTTTCCTTATAATCTATCTCCTGTGGAAACTTCTTTAAAACATCCTCAAATTTATCCCCAATCCGAATCCCGCGCGGAAATTCTACCAAATTCTCGGTAAAAACAGCTTTATACGCTCGGCAGGTGTTATCTTCCGTACTATCATCCCAGACTCGCACAAAAAACTCGAACTGCACACCGTCATACTGATAAAACACGGAATCAATTTGGGTTCCATACTCCGGTATTTCGGCAGCCGGCACGCCGAACACCGCCTTCATAGATTCGACATCCGTATCCGGCTTGATCCCTTCCGCAGCAAACTCCGATGCGGCCAACCAAACAGCGTCCACTTCAGCCGTCACCATGGGAAGTTCGGCAAAAACACTTTCACTCGGAT
This sequence comes from Oscillospiraceae bacterium, assembly GCA_035380125.1. Classification (NCBI taxonomy): domain Bacteria; kingdom Bacillati; phylum Bacillota; class Clostridia; order Eubacteriales; family Oscillospiraceae; species Oscillospiraceae bacterium. Next base: position 26,943 of record DAOSWV010000022.1, on the reverse strand, counting down.
TATCTTCTTCCCCCGCAACGGTCTCGCTTTCGGTTGCTTTGCTTTCTATGGCACTGACCGCGCTTTGAATACTATCGGTTGCCTCGCTTTTTATATAACTGACCGTTTCACTTTCAACCGGGTGACTCATCACCGGCGCGCAACCGCACATCAAAAACACCAGAATTACCGCAAACACTTTTTTCATGCACACCCTCCTTTTTATCCATACGGATATGGAGAAAACTGAACCGTTATCTTATCCGCAATCAATTTCTCATTGAAATGTATATAGAGCATCGGCCAAATGTCGTCGGATGTTATAAATATCCAAGCACCGTTGTCAAACCAAATATCATGTTTAATTTGCACCGTCCCCCAGCCCACTAAACCATATTTAGTCCAATAGTCCCCGTAAAATAAATTTTCACCCTCTTTATAATTCATCTCCTGTGGAAATTTTTTAAGCACATCCGTGAAATTGTCTCCGATTTTAATTCCGCGCGGAAATTCCACCAAATTCTTTGTGAACTTAGCTGAATAGGTAATATTCTGCTCTTCCCATCCGTCTCTGCCGAGAATGCCTGTTCGAAATGTATATTTAACGCCGTCATATTGATACACCTGATAGTTCAATGTCTTTTCATATTCACCCCAACTCGACATCGGTTCGCCAAATACCGCTTTCATCGCTGCCACATCGGTGCCGGGCTTAATCCCGTCTGCGGCAAACTCTGAAACCGCCAACCTTTTCACCTCTCTCTCGGAAATCACATCGGGCAAATCGGCATAAGTTAAGGTGTAATCAGGTTGTGGCTTCTGCGCTTTTATCGTCACGCAAAACCGGTCGATCTCACTTAGCCCCTCATTGCCCGAAATTACCGAAAACCACGTTTCCGTTTCGCCAAGTGTATTCGGCGCGTTTTGCCCGAGCAGCTGAACTGTCGCGTCGGTTAGAACGCTCCCGCAGTCTACCCTCTCTCCATCTTGCTCATACCAGATAAATTGTGTGTCATGCAGCACATTTCCGTCGCCGTGCTCCATTCCCTCGTCGACATAGAGCGTGTGATTCTCATCACTGTAAACCGTCTTTATCGTATCATATATGACCTTCCCACCACCGAGGATATTCACTTCCACAATTGTATGCCCACTACGGATTCCAATGTTTTTTAATGTATAAGTAAAATATTCGCTGCTCTCCGTAATATACCCCGCATAAAGCGTCCAAAAAGACCTCCCGTCTTCTCCCGTACTCACCTCCACGGGATATCTAAGAGCAATATCATAAGTGCGGAGAGTAACATTCCCTGATACCTCCTCCGTGAATTCAAAGTCCTCAAGTTCGATTTTGTGCTTAATATCCTGCCCCTCAGCGCAAATAAAATAATCTGTCAGCGTCCAATCGGCAATCTTCAATTGAAACTTTATCTCATAATGTTGAACAGCGGGAGCACATCCTGCTAAAAAAAGCAAAATGACAACCGCCACCACCAGCTTTTTCATATCGAGACCCCCTTGTATTCTGATTATACATAATATTCCATATCTTGTAAAGCACTTCATTTTCGAATTTTTGATGTGTTTTTTTGGCATATGTCGATATAAAAGTGATAAAAATAGCGCTTATCGGGGAGAAAATAGGCATTTGCTCTATATTTTATTTAATATTTTCATTTTTTTTGGTGATAACGGCAAATCTGGGCCAAAACAGCATAAACCTCGTAAAAAGGTCTTCAAATTTGACATTCTTTGTGGTACAATATATATGGAGAAAGTTGAACTATTCTCCACGGAGAAAGCTAAATCATTCTCCGCGAAACGAAGAAAATCAAATCGTTCTCCACGGAGAAAGCCTGAACCTTCTCCGGTTATTCATTTTGAAAAGAGGTCTGACACTATGGAAACATACGGAATCGAGAAACTCGGAATCATCCATCCGACAGCCGTTTGGCGTAATCTTACACCTGCAATGCTCGTAGAAAAAGCACTGGCCCGTGGCGAAGGTTCCCTGTCTGCGACAGGCGCACTGGTTGTTAATACCGGAAAATATACCGGACGTTCGCCTGACGACAAATTCATCGTTGACAGCAAGGGCGTTCACGATTTAATTTCCTGGGGTAAAGTCAATGTCCCCACCACACAGGAAAACTTCGATAATATTTATGGTAAGCTCGTTGCCTATCTGCAGAACCGGGAATTGTTCATCTTCGATGGTTTTGCGGGTGCGGATGTCAAATACGGCCAGAAATTCCGCGTCATCAACGAACTGGCTTCTCAGGCTCTGTTTACCAACCAGGCGTTGATTCGCCCGACCAAAGAGCAGCTTGAAAGTTTTGCCCCTGATTTTACAGTTATTGCGGCACCGGGCTTTAAGTGCATCCCCGAAATTGATCATACCCACAGCGAAGCGGCAATTATGATTGATTATGAAAAAAAGCTCGTTATCATCGCAGGTTCTCAGTACGCAGGCGAGATCAAGAAGAGCATCTTCTCAGTTATGAACTTTATTCTTCCCAACAACGATGTGTTCCCGATGCATTGTTCCGCCAATATCGGCGAAGAAGGTGATACCGCGCTGTTCTTCGGCCTGTCCGGCACCGGCAAAACCACACTTTCCGCAGACCCCTCACGCAGCCTGATCGGTGACGACGAACACGGTTGGTCCAAAGACGGCGTCTTCAACTTTGAAGGCGGCTGCTATGCCAAATGCATCAATCTGTCTCAGGAAAACGAACCCCAGATCTGGAACGCCATCAAATTCGGTGCTCTGGTCGAAAACGTCATTATGGATCCGGATACCCGTGCCCTTGACTTCGATGACGACACCCTTACCCAGAACACCCGTGTCGGCTATCCGGTCGATTATATCCCGAATGCTGTCATCCCCGGCATCGGCAGTCAACCCAAGACGGTTATCTTCCTGACAGCGGACGCGTTCGGCGTACTGCCCCCGATCTCCAAGCTCGACGAAAACCTGGCTATGTATCATTTCGTCTCCGGTTACACCAGCAAACTGGCCGGCACCGAGCGTGGCATCACCGAGCCGCAGGCGACTTTCTCGACCTGCTTCGGCGCACCGTTCCTGCCGCTCGACCCGAGCATCTACGCCAAAATGCTGGGCGATCGTGTTAAAGCCACCGGCGCGAATGTCTTCCTGGTCAATACCGGTTGGTCCGGCGGTTCCTACGGCGTCGGTAAGCGCATGAGCATCAAGTACACCCGTGCGATGGTCTCTGCAGCGCTCAACGGTTCACTCGACAAGGTCGAATATGTCCGTGATCCGTTTTTCAACCTGTTAGTTCCGCAGAGCTGCCCGAACGTACCGGCCGAGATTCTCGACCCAAAGAAGACCTGGGCGGATAAAGAAGCCTATAATAAGACAGCGAAGGATCTGGCAGAGAGATTCATCAACAACTTCAAGAAATACACCCATATGCCCAAGGAGATTGTTGATGCTCCGATTGTAAAATAAGAATTCAGGTAATCTCCTTTGGAGATCTGTCGACGCTCCCATTGTGGAATAAGAATTCAAGTAATCTCCTTTGGAGATCTGTCGACGCTCCCATTGTGGAATAAGAATTCAAGTAATCTCCTTTGGAGATCTGTCGATGCTCCGATTGTAAAATAAGAATTCAGGTAATCTCCTTTGGAGATCTGTCGACGCTCCCATTGTGGAATAAGAATTCAAGCAATCTCCTTTGGAGATCTGTTGATGCTCCGATTGTAAAATAAGAATTCAGGTAATCTCCTTTGGAGATCTGTCGACGCTCCTATCCTGAAGAAATAATTCGACTCATTGTGAATAGATAACGGCGGCTGTCCAATTCGGACAGCCGCCGTTTTGTTTTGATTTGTCATTCTGAGCGGAGCGCACAAGTGCGCGCAGTCGAAGAATCTCCGACTGATAACAGCTTAAAAATCTAAATGTCTGTTTACATAATGATACCGAGATTTCTTCGACTCGTCTTTGCGAAGAATGCAGTGACAAAGCAATCCAGAAACGAAGCGCCCTGAATACTCCCTATCTGGATTGTTACGCTCCGCCCGCAATGACGGACCATCCTGTGATTATGAAAGATTTCCCGTATAGGTAGCGACATTAATCCGCGCGGTGTGCCGCTTCCGCCATAGCTTTTATATTCGCCGCCGGAACGTTCGGCAAAATCTCCTCATGACTGGGAGAAATAATGATATTCGGCCCCAATATCCCTCGTACCCGTCTGACTTCATTTCGAATATCATCCGGCGTGCCGTTGACAAACAGCGACTGTGCGTCAATACCGCCGACAAAGGCGAGATCGTTTTTATATTGACTCAAATCGTTTGCGCTCATCCCCGTAGCTTTTGCCTGAATGGGATGGAGGGCGTCCACACCCGCATCGATTAAATCTGGAATGATCCGATAAATCGACCCACAGGAGTGAAGCATCACCTTTTTATTGTGTTTTTTCCCGACCGCAATCAAACGTTTAAATGACGGCATTAAAAAACGCCGAAATTGTTCAAGGGACATAAACAGATCGATCTGCGTTCCGAAATCATTTCCGAAAAACATCACATCGGCCCTGTCGCCCAATCCGCTGAAAAACTTCTCATTTGCAGCCACATAAAAATCAATCATATGCTCGAGAATCGCTTCAACCACCGCAGGGCGCTCATACATGGCCACGAAAAAATTCTCCATGCCCATAAAATCGCAGATGTTGTGAAAAAAACAGCACCACATCCCTGTGAAAATCAGCTTATCCGAGTATTGCTCAATGGTTTTATATAATTCATCAAACACCAAGAACTTGACGTCCGGCCAAGGATATTGATCGACTTCGGCGACCGATTCGGTCTCGGCAAAGCAACCCGGTGCGCTTAAATTCTTTCCGCGCTTAATACCAAAAGAGGGGTCAAATATCGGTCTTCCCTCGGGATGGTGATAGCATTGATCTGCCATAAACCACCGGCAGTCGTCATTCAAGTATTCGTAGATCGCCTCTCGGGTCGGTTCAATGCCCCATTCCTTTGCAAAAATAGGTACCGTATCGGTATTGGGGTGTCCGGTCCACATAACGCCTTCGCCGTTGCTGCTTCGGTTGAAAACACTGAGTCCTTTTTGCCGGGAATTCACAGTCGACCACCTCTTCCGTTATATTTATTTTAAAAATCCCTCGATAATCTTGCGTTCTGCTTCCTCTTCAGTCAGACCCAAAGTACGCAGTTTTGTAATCTGCTCACCCGCAATCTTTCCGATCGCAGCCTCATGAATCAGCGAGGCGTCCACGTTGGCAGCCAGCAGCTCAGGCGCGGCATTGACTCTGCCGTTTCCGGCTAAAATCGCATCGCACTCCGAATGACCCGTACAGCGGCAGTTGCCCTCGATGCGTGAACGATACTCCTGATAGGAGTTATCCCGTGCAACCGAGCGAGACACCAGATCAACCGCGCTGTCATCTCCGTTCAGGATAACAGAAAAATCGGTTTTGGCCTGCTGTTCCCGTTCCGTCAAAATGCGCTCATGAATCACCAGTCTTGCTCTTGCAGCCAAAGTCGCATTCGTCTTACGGATCGTGCTGTCGACGCCGCCGATCTGCACGGTGTCCATCTCGAGAACCGCTTCCTCATTCAAAACCGCCTCGGTCACCGGGTCGATTCTGCGAACGCCTTTCCCTTTTCCGGTTCCAATGTGATTTTCCTTATATAATACATGCGCACCTTCCTCAAGGAAGAATCGGTGGATGCCGTTATGTCTCGAATCATGTCCGTCTTCGGTGTGAACGCCGCAGCCCGCGACGATGATTACATCAGCCCCTGCTCCGACGAAAAAATCATTGTAAACCAAATCGTCCACAGCCCCGTGGGTCACACAGGCCGGGATAAAAACAGTCTCTCCCTGTGCCTTGGAGTCGATATGAATTTCCAATCCGGGCAAATCCTTTTTAGACTCGATTTTAATATGCTCCGAGGATTTCCTGCCGGCACATTGCCCGTCTTCGCGGATATTATAAGCGCCTTTAAAATCGTCTTTAAAAGGGTTTATCTCAGAGATTATTCCAAGCAATTTTCCGGTTATATCATTCATCTCTTCGCCTCCCCTTAGGCCTTTACTGTTTTTTCAATCGGTCTGCCCAACGGGCAGATATCCTGTTTTTCACCGGAGAGTAACTGCGGCAGAATCTCCTCCCGTTTTCCGGCAGTACGCACGGAGCCGTTGGCCACTACGATCAAGTAATCTGCAATCTCAAGAATTCGTTCTTGATGCGAAATTACCAGCAAGGATTCCCTGTGTTCGTTTTTCAGTGCCTGAAACGCTTCTATCAAACTCGTAAAGCTCCAGAGGTCAATTCCGGCCTCCGGCTCATCAAATACTGTTACCTGCGCATCGCAGCGCGCCAAAACCGTTGCAATCTCAATCCGTTTGCTCTCGCCGCCCGAAAGCCGCCCGTCAACTTCCCGGTCGATATATTCGTTGGCACACAACCCGACTTTTCCAAGCACGGCACAAGCGTCGTCAGTACAGAGTTTTTTCCCGGCCGACAGCTCCAATAAATCGCGTACGGTCAGCCCCTTGAAACGCACCGGCTGTTGAAACGCATATCCGATACCGTGCTTGGCCCGCTCGGTGATATCCCAATCGGTGATGTCGGTTCCATTCAAAAATATTTCCCCTGCCGTCGGTTTTTCCAGTCCCGCGATCAGTTTTGCAATTGAAGTCTTACCGCCGCCGTTCGGCCCGGTAATCACCGTCAGCTGTCCATCCGGCACCGTTATATTGACATTGTCCAAAATTTTCACTCCGCCGGGAAGTGTCCATCCGATATTTTTTAATTCAAGCATATATTGCTACCTCTTCGCAAACTCCGGATTATTTATTTTCAACCTTTCAGCCTTAATCTATACCTAAAAGGTATATTGATAATATTATATCATAACCCTGTTATGTTTACAAGCAAAAAGCAAGAGGCGGTTTTCGCCGCCCCTTCTTTGTTTTATTTAATTATCCTAAAGCTGTCTTATCGGTTTCTTTCAGCACATCCATCAACTCGTCAACCAGTTCATAAGAAATCAGCAGATCGCCTTCGCCGTTGATTGTGACATAGTATCTGCGCGAATTATACTCAGTGAATCGAATCACATCGGTGACGCCGGTGTTCAGCTTTATTGTGATTGTCATATACGGCTCAGCCGTCGGCGGATTCTCACTGCGTTCCGAATAGGCAATTGAAGCAAATGTCGTATACAGCGACTTGATTGCAGAAACGTCAATGCTCTTGCCGTTCAAAGTCACGCCGGTGACTTCGGTCGATGAGGTCAGCTTGTAATCGAAGGTTTTGAAATCGGTATCGAAAATAATCTCATCGATATTAATAAGCTTTTCCGTATAGATGTTCCGTTCAGCCAATGAATCAAAGCTCGCTTCGTATACCGCACCCAACAAACTGTAGGGCACCGCATAAATCGCGTTTACGTCATCCACCATCACATAGACCGTGTTGTCATAGACAATGCCCATTTTAATGGTATGCTGCCCTTCGTCATATGTTTGACTGACACTGCCGTCTTCTCCGATTTCGGTGTTTTCGATGGTGTATTTGAAATTCAAGATACGAGCCGGATCATCGAGTCCATACATATGCAAAGTGTAATCGGAAATCTGCATGTCCTTTGTGCCGGCGATCTCGACGGTAACGTCCTCATCAATGATATCAAGTTCCCCCAGCAGATCGCTGATTGCGGTTGAATCCACATCTCTGTTATAGGGTTCGACGATACTGTAATCGAGATAATTGTCCTCGTTGTTTTGAATTTTCAAGGTATCACCCTGCGAACCGCTGAAATTCAATTCCTGAATTACCACATCATCTTCAAGCTGCGTATAGAGTGACGTTTGCATTACGTCTTTCAATGATATAAATGCAATATCGTAAAAGTAATTTTCAATCAGATAAACCGCATCGTCACCGCTGCGCATCATGTAGCAGTAGTAATCGGTCTCGGAATCGCTGAGGCCGACGGATCCGCCGAACGAATAGACGTAGACATTCCCGTCGTTAAACTCGATTGTCACCGTCAACTCCGGATTGTCAAACCCGTACGTCGTAAGATCCTCGGAGGCGACCTCCAGTTTCTTGGTAGCGGTGATCGTGTAAAACGCAAGTGCGATATCGTTGACTGCATAGGCGTCGGACTTGATACCGTCCAAATCATCCAAGAACCAGCTCTTATCGTCGATTCCGTTCACGGATGGATCCGGCGTAAACGAAAAGACGCCGTACAAGTTGTCAATCGTCATTTTCTTAATATCGTTCGCGACGTTATACTCATTATAACCGCTGATTCCGATAGAAATATTCTGATCGGTTTCGGTTTCGCCGTTATTGTTATCGCGTTGGCTCAAGAGAATATATGCACCGCTTGAAATCGCGAGCGCCAATACCAACACAATAACGATGATAATCGACTTTTTCTTCATCACAGATGTCTCCTTCTGGAATAGACCGTGAGTCCCGCGATGATGATCGCAACCGGCGGTAAAACCACAATAATCAGGAAGATCACAACCGTCTCACCGAATCCGCTCACGGAATAGGTCTCGGTGGTAAGATTGATCGGATCAATCACAACCTCATTGACGACGCGTTCAGTCCACTGTTTGAAAGACTCCAGCAGATATTTCGCATTGATCAGCGTACTGTCATTGATAAACGTATCGCTGGCGGAAATGACGCTGCCGGAAACCCAGACGCGTGAAGACACCGCGCCGACGGTCTTGGTGCTGATTGCGGCAACGGTATAGGAGGTATCGCCCGGATCGTCTTCTCTGGGAACAAAAGAGGCCTCTTTTGCATTATCCACAGTTGTCAGGAACGGATTGCCCGTACTCTCAAGCAAAGAGGTTGTCGTAATGGCACCCTTTGCCGGCGCTGTGAATGTAAATTCGATATCTCGGGTATACGGCATCAGCAATTTATAATTGGTGCCCGGCGTCAGGGACGCATAATTTTCACCGTAAGTGGTCTCACTCTCGGGGACTTGAGCATACACCATCAGCGGATTGCTCATATAGCGGTCGGAATCCAGTTCATATACGACATCGTCGGTGACAACAAGACCCCACTCGGCTAAAAATGCATCCAAATTCGGCGTAGTTTGTTTGTCCAATGTTGCGAAATACGCAAACGTGCGATCATATTCACCGTCATTGGTCAGGAACTTGTCGAGAATCTTCAGTTCTTCATCGGAGAAATCATACTGCGGACCCTGTGCCACGATCACGCTGACGTCGCTGAGGTCGGGATTACCCGCAAGATTGATGCTTCTGACTTCAAAGAGATTGTCCTCGAGGAATGTGCCGAAGTCGCCTGTAATCGCTTCATTGTGGCCTGTGGTAAAACCGATAACATAGGTCTTATCCATCAGAACATACTGAATGGCATAGTTCATGGCATTTTCGACATCGGAGTATTCTTTTGATTCATAAGTAGTGGTATCGGTTGTGGTATAATCCAAATCGCTGTAAGATACGATCTTATAACGCTCTCCGCATTTGACCAGAATATCACCCTCGCTGATCTGCTCATCCTGATACGGCAGCAAATAAGTCGGATTATACACAACGTCGACATAACTGTAAGTGAAATAATCCGGATTCACCTGCGCATAGGACTGGATAATTTCCAGCTGCTGCGGAAAATCCGCTTTGAAAGAGTTCTCGTTTTGCAATACCACGATATCGACCGTCTTATTGATACTCTGCACAAAGGCCTTCGTCTCATCGCTCATGGTAAATATTTTTTGCGCTGTCATGTCTGCTTTCAATGACAGCAGATCCAACGCTGATTGCGCAAGGAAAATCGTCACAAGCAGTACGATGGATACAACGACGGTAATCCAGACATGTGTTTTGCCCGTACTCGATTCCTTATGAACTCTGGCCGTTTTTTGGACGGGAGTTTTCTCGGTTGTCTTCACTGTGTTATCCTCCTTATGCCCATCTCTTGCGGTCCAAGATTCTAACCGCAATAAAGAGCAGCAATCCGGTCATACTGATATAATAGAAAATATCGGCGACGTTTAAAATGCCGTTAAAAAAGCCGGTGAAATGATGCCCGGGTGAAATCCACTCTGTGATCTTGATCAGCGTTTCGCTGGACGAAGACTGTGTCAGGGAATCGATTCTGTCCATGATCATCGTGACCGCAAGGGTGATGATAGCGGCAACGGCTTGGCTCTCAGTCAAAGCCGAGACGACAAGTCCGATTCCGATCAGCAGACCACCCAGCAAAACCAGCCCCAGATACCGGCAGATCAACAGACCCCATTCGGGGCTGCCGTAAAACGCAAGCACAACCTGGTGGACGAACACGATCGCTGTAGCGACGATATAGACCAGACAGGCGCCGAAGAACTTACCCAACACTACCTCGGTCATTGTGACAGGAGATGTATAGAAGATCTGTTCGGTTTTATGGCGTTTTTCCTCGCTTAAAAGACGCATTGTAATCAAAGGTACGATTAAATACATCAGACCGAACAAAGAACTGAACACCGGTGAAATATCTGTGGTTCCATAAAGGAAAACATCAATAAAAAAGCTAAATGACGCCATCAGAAACGTCACGCCGATAAAGAGATATCCGACGGGATGCGCAAAATAGGAGGAGAATTCACGTTTGATAATTGCTCTCATAATTCAATTTCCTTTCCGGCTCATTCCGAATCAGCGGTATCGGTCAGCCGCAGGAAGACTTCTTCCAAAGTCAGTTGACCGCTGACCATGCTGATAATCGGCCATTTCCGGTCTGCCAAACGTTCGAAGACCTCTCTGCGCACGTCAACTTTCGCTTTCGGAATGATAATGAAATCGTTGGAACCGCTTTCGCGCACGCCGTCATCGACGATCTTATCCACACCGGCGATCTTCACCAAAGTTTTTGCGACTTCATCACGCGGACCGGCAACCCGAACGGTAAAACGTGCATCCTCAGTGACCTTGCGGATAATATCATCACGCTTGCCGTCAGCCACGATCTCACCTTGATTGATGATGATAATACGGTTACATACCGCCTGAATCTCATGTAAAATGTGTGAACTGACCAAAATGGTATGTCTTCTGCCGAGGTTGGCAATCAGGTCTCGAATCTCGACGATCTGTTTGGGGTCCAAGCCGACTGTCGGCTCGTCCAAAACCAAAATCGGGGGAGTTCCTATCAAAGCCTGCGCGATACCGACACGCTGTCTGAAACCCTTTGATAGATTCTTAATCAGGCGCGGATAAACCGCATCGATTTTAACCAGTTTACAGATTTTCGAAATATGTTCCTCACGGTTGGCCTTAACCTGCTTCAGGTTAAACATGAAGTCCAGATAGGCCTTGACCGTCATATCCGGATACAACGGAGGCAGCTCCGGCAGATATCCTATATTTTTCTTAGCCTCGATGGGGTTTTCGCGGATGTCAAATCCGTTGACGGAAACCGTGCCGGAAGTTGCGGAGAGATAGCCGGTCATTATGTTCATTGTTGTGCTTTTACCGGCGCCGTTAGGACCCAAAAGACCGACGATTTCGCCTTCGCCGATTTTAAAACCGACGTCTTTAATGGCGTATTTTTCGCCGTACCGCTTGGTCAGTCCGTTCACTTCAATCATTTCAAGCCATACTCCTTTTTAATTAATCAGTCGCCTCAATGCCGAATACTACTCGGCACCCGTGACAGATTTGTGATAAACTCGTGTCATCTTATGCAAGCAATCGTTTTGACACGAAAAAAACGTCCCACATAGAAACTCAGTATAGCATATTCCCGTACATTTTTCAACCGATTCATACGGTTTCCGGACATTCCCGGGAACCGCTGCCAACATCTGTGAACGTCACCAGAGATTTCGATATCCCGGCAGGCATTGTGCAATTGCTGACAATAACAGAATGATGCCCTGCGCCGCCAAAACCAGCAGGATCGTCATCGTACTCAGTGTCGCGGAAAACACGGATACGAGCAGCGCACCCAATGCAAGCACCATCAGACCCGCCTGCAGCGCAAACCCCACCGAAAGAGATTTTCTCAATTTAAAGCAAGACAGCACAGTACGAATTCTGTCGGTCATTTTCCCATCGCAAACGGCGCCCGCTTTCAATGCGGTTCGTTCACGCAAAATCTTCTCCAATGCGGTCTTTCCCTGCGTGTCGATAATGACAACATAATCGTCGGGCAGCCCGAGTTGCTTGGAAATAATAGTGGATTTAATGCAGGGATCGCGTGTGTCCACCAGCAGGCGTACCCGCTGCTTAGCCAGTGCCCGGAGCGCATGCGCGGTATCGGAATCAATCTTATAAGTCACCAGCAATACCGCCATCAGTTCTCCGCCGAACGCCAGATAGATCAGACAGCGATTGCGTTTGGTGAATTTTTTATCAAAGTCATCGCTCGGGAGTACGATATCATATTCCGAGATGAACTCCCGCGAGCCCAAAATCACACGTTTGCCCGAAATCCAGCACACAATGCCTTTTTCGGGCTGATAGACGGTCTCGTTATCGACCGGCAGCAAATACCCTTCGTTCTCCGATAAAATCCCGGTAAACAATTCTTTCAGCGGACCGCCGCGTTTTTCCACCGCTGACGCAGCCAGAATGATCGCTTCGTCCATGCGTTTGCCGGAGAAGGTCTTGATCCCGTTCAACACCATGGTCTTTGTGCTGAAAATCTCATTATCCGTAAAGAGCATCGACGTCATATCGTAAGCGTCGTCGAAAGCGCATTGGTTGCTGACGGCAATGCCGTGCTTTTTATTCACCCCTGATGCGCGCACCTGCGGCAGCATACAGATGATACCGGAGGCAAGCGGTATCAGCATACAGACCGCGGCTGTCCACACCGTGAAAAACATCGCAAAATTACCGCCCCGGATGACTGTCACCGCAATAGCCAACAGCAGACCGAACAAGGTCACCGCAGGCACCAGAACTTTATTGATACGGTCAGCACCGTCCTCGGAATCCGACATCGCAAAATAATCGGAGGCGAAATCGGCTTTGACAAACACGCCGGCAACCGCATCTTCATCCTCTTCCGGGCGCTGCAAAATAGCGGAATTCCCTTCGTTTTGCAGGCGCAGATGAAATTTTGCGCCCGGATTGGAAATCACCTCAAACCCGTTTTTCTCTCGGACTTGCCGTAGCAGACCGGTCAGATGCGCAATCATCGCCGCAAATGCGGCAAACGGCAAAAACACGCCGAATACACCCGCCGCAAAAGATTCCGGTGTCACCATCAAGATTATCCCTTGCACTGTCGTAAAGAGCCAAATCAGCGAAGCCGCACTGTCTCCGGTCGGGCAGAGTTTGAACAGATCAACCAGCCCGCCTGAAAGCGTATCGACCGAAACCGCCAGCACAATGATATTCAATGCCAGCAATACGCCGATGATCACCCGAACCTGCTGTTTGTTCGGATTCACCTCATAGTTGCTTCCGGACACTGTCACAGGCGATTGATTTGCTTCTCCGATGGTCAGCGTTCCGTCGTCCGAAAAAACATCTGTATTGACGGCAGATGTCTCAGCCGACGCAGAAAGATCGTAAGGCAGCGCTGTCATCGGCAGTGCGGGTGATAAGACAATCAAAAGCGACGCGATAAAGATCACCAGACATACCACCACCCGCAACACCTTTTTACGGGTCCACCGCGCCAAATCGGCCGCGATTTCTTCGGTGTTGGAATTACGGGTAAATTCAAATTCCTCGCCGATATCCTCATCCTGCGAAGCCGTGGTGTCCAGAACAAAGTTCTCCATTTTTTCACGACGCGATTTTAAAAGCAGCTCCTGCGCATTGTCACTCTTCTCGTTTTCCGGTACGGGCTCGGCTTTTTTCACAGGCACATATTCGACAGGCTGTTCAGCTTGAATCTCGGGTTCGGACTCCTGCTCCGGTTTTAATTCCTGCTCAGTCTGCGGCTCCTGCTCCGGCTGGGGTTTTATGTGGGCGACAGGGGAATAAATCCGCACGTCGTCCTCTTCCTCCTGTGCGGGTTCGGGTTCCGGCCGTATCACCGCTTTTTTAATCGGCCGGATTTTAATATCTTCTTCCTCGTTGAACCTGCCCACCTGCGGCTCGGAAATCTGGGTATCAAGCGGCAGTTGGTTATCCTCAAAACTTCTCGTTCTGGGGTGTTCCTGTTTTTTACGCTCACCCGGGAACAGATCGCGGTGAATGGTTTGGCGCGTGTCCTCGTCCAGATTTTTGGACCGCTCCCGCTCTTCAAAACTGCTGATCAGTTGATTGAGTTTGCGGCGTTTTTCGGCGGCAATGCGCTCAAAAATTTCGTCACTGATCTCGCCGGGATTGTTTTTATTTTTTTCGTCGTTCATTTTTTATACCCCGCCGTCTCTCTCTTCTTACGCTGCACCGCGGCCTCGAACAGCAAAATGCCGCCTGCGACCGAGGCGTTCAGCGAGTTTATTTTACCCTTCATCGGAATGGAAATGATTCCGTCACAAGTCTCTTTAACCAGCCGGCCGATCCCCTCGCCCTCCGAGCCGATCACAATCGCGCTCGCACCGGTCAGATCGGTCTTATAAAAGTCTCCGCCGTCCATATCGGCGCCGTAAATCCAGATGCCGCGCTGTTTCAGTTCCTTCATTGCGTTCACGAGGTTGGACACCTTGACGATCGGGATATGCGATACCGCGCCCGCGGAGCTCTTGGCAACCACGCCGCCCAGCATCGCACTGCGGTGTTTGGGCACAATCACACCGTGTGCACCCGCGCATTCGGCACTGCGAATCAATGCGCCCAAATTATGCGGATCCTGAATATCGTCCGCAATTAAAATCAAAGGCGGTTCCCCTTTTTCCTCCGCCGCTTTAAAAATATCGTCCAGTTCCGCAGGTTTTGCACAGGCCGCGATTGCGACGATACCCTGATGATTTGCGCCGCCGGAAAGCGCATCCAGTTTGGCAGGATGCACCTCTTTAATCATCGCACCCGCTTTAACGCATTTGGCAATCAGCGGTGCGTTCGGCCCGTCCTTTTTGGTGACAAAAACCGTGTCGAAAATAATGCCTGCGGCCAGTGCTTCGGCCACGGGATTTTTTCCGGCATAGATATCATTCAATTCCCTGTCGCGTCCGTCTTTTTCGGAGGTAAAGCTCATTTTCGCGCTCCTGAAAAGTTTTTGCGGCTGTTTTTAATCGCAGCGTCGGTTTGCGATTTGTCGCTTGTGCTTATTATACCAAAACAATACAATAATTTCAATTATTTTTCCTTATTCGCGGGTTGAATACGTCGACAAATTCACCGCCCTGATGACGGTTACAAACACGTCACAGAATGTGCTCATTTTATAACTTCGCAGCCGTACTTGCGACCTCGGTGTTTTTCCGTAGGGAGCGACGCCCTCGTCGCTCCGTCATATACCAAGCTTTTAGAATTTCCCGTGTAAACAAGAAATCAATTCACCTGTCGCCTTTTTGATAATCAAATCCACACCGCCGTCAAATAGTTTCCCTTGTGCGCGGATGTAGTAAACTTGATCTTCTTCATCAAAATAAACATAGTACGGGCCATGCCGTGACGGCGGTTCATCATAAATGATTCTTATGTATGCTTTTGCAAGCGTCACCGCGTCTTCCGCATCTTCAACAGCAATATAATTCAATACATTCGGGGATTCTTCACATATACAAAAACGCTCTGGCTTTTGGTCAAGCATAATGATGTCTGATCTGAAAAGGCTGAAACCAATAATGAAAATTGCAATTAATGAAGCCAACAAAAAACCAGATAATACGACAACAAAAAAAGGATTCGTTATTCTTTTGCTTTTCATGCCGTTTCTCCTTTCGGTTTTTGATAGAGCAATCCTTCAAATTAAAAAACCGCGGAGAACATATCCCCGCGGCTCTTTATATTTTTTATTTCAGCGCAATTGCCTTTTTGGCCATCACCGCGATGTTTTCGGCACAAAGTCCGAACAGCTTTAACAAATCCGCCGCCGGGCCGGAGGTTCCGAACTGGTCGTTGACGCCCAGTTTCAGCACCGGAACGGGCTTGTTGCAGATCGCATCGCAGACCGCGCTGCCGAGTCCGCCGATCACGCTGTGTTCTTCGGCGGTCAGTATGCATCCGGTCTTCGCAGCGTATTTCGCCAGCAGTTCCGCATCAATCGGCTTGATCGTATGAATGTTGATTACCGCAGCGTCAATACCGTCGGCTTTCAGCAGTTCCCGGGCTGCGAGCGCTTCATTGACCATCAGGCCGGTCGCCACAATCGTGACATCCTTGCCGTCGGCTAATACGACGCCTTTACCCATCTCGAATTCATAGGTCTCCGGATTGTTGAACACCGGTGTCGCAAGCCGGCTGAATCGCAGATATACCGGTCCGTTATGCAAAATCGCCGCCTCGACAGCCGCCTTGGCTTCGACGTCATCCGCCGGGCTGATCACGGTCATACCGGGGATCGTGCGCATCAGGCCGATATCCTCGTTGCATTGATGCGTCGGGCCGTCTTCACCGACAGAGATACCGGCATGCGTTGCACCGATTTTGACGTTCATATGCGGATAGCCGATGCTGTTGCGAACCTGTTCAAACGCTCTGCCGGCGGCAAACATCGCAAACGTCGACGCGAACGGAATCAAACCTGTTGTGGAAAGACCCGCCGCCACCGACATCATATTGCCCTCGGCGATACCGCAGTCAAAAAACCGGTCGGGGTAAGCTTTTTTAAATTTAATCGTCTTGGTCGCTTCGGCGAGGTCTGCGTCGAGTACAACGATATTTGGGTATTTTTCAGCCAGTGCCACAAGCGCATCACCGTAAGATTCTCTGGTTGCTTTTTTCACAATGTCAGCCATTTTCAGTTACCCTCCAATTCAGACAGCCGTGCCTTTAATTCACTCATTGCCTGTTCATATTGCTCAGTGTTGGGCGCGCTGCCGTGCCACTTCGCCATATTTTCCATATAAGAGACGCACTTGCCCTTGACGCTGTGCGCAATGATCACCGTCGGTTCGCCTTTATGCGCAAGAGCCTCAGCAAACGCTTTTTCGATATCGTCAAATTCATGGGCGCAGATCTCAATCACGTTCCAGTTAAACGCCTTGAATTTCGGCGCGATAGGTTCGGGAGAACAGACGTCGGAGAGTTTCCCGTCAATCTGCAAACCGTTATAGTCGACGATCGCGGTGAGGTTGTCGAGCTTGTAGAATCCGGCAAACATGGCCGCTTCCCAAACCTGACCCTCTTCGAGTTCGCCGTCACCGAGCAGCGCATAAACATGAAAATCTTTCCCCTGCACCTTTGCACCTTTGGCCATACCGCAGGCTGCGGAGATGCCCTGTCCCAGTGAACCGCTGCTCATATCCACGCCGGGCGTGCCCTTCATGTCGGGATGTCCCTGCAGATAACTGCCGATATGCCGAAGCGTCTTCAAATCCTCGACCGGAAAATATCCGCGGTTGGCCAGTGTTGAATACAGCACCGGTGCGCAATGTCCCTTGGACAGCACAAAGCGGTCACGGTCGGGATCTTTGGGGTTTTTCGGATCGATGCGCATCTGTTTGAAATACAGATAAGTCATAATATCCGAGCTTGAAAGAGAACCGCCCGGGTGACCCGATTTTGCGTTGTAAACGCCCTCGATCACGCCCATGCGGATTTTTACGGCGATTTTCTCGAGTTCCAATTTTGTCTTTGCGTCCATTAATGAAACCATCCTTTCAGTCATATCATAAATCCAAATTACTACCTTATGCTTATGCGAGATATTTTTCTCTCAAAACCGATATAAATTCCGCCACGGCGCCTTGTCCCACCGGTTTGCAGATGACGTCCGCAATCTGCTTGACCTCATTGATCGCGGTCGACGGACAGCCGGAAAAAGTGGCTGCTTTCAGCAGAGCGATATCATTCCCGTAATCGCCCACCGCGAAAACCGGAGCGTTTTCCATGCCGCACAATTGCTTCAGCTGCGGAATCGCATCGCCTTTGGTGCATCCGCGCGGAATGACTTCCAAAAACACCGCGCAGGAAAAAACATAATCAAACGCGCCGGGATAATTTTTCTCCAAAAATGCTTTTACACGCTCTAAAACCTCATGTTCTTCGAGCAGCAGCATCTTGTGACAATTATAAATCTTTTCCTCGTGATTGACAAGGGTGTATTTCTGATTCTCCCACGAAAAGTGCCACTTCACCTGCTCATTCAAACGCGAGACATAGAGTTTATCCAACACCCGCATCTCCAGACCGAGCCCGGGGAATTCGCGCATGACCTTCGGAATGGCCTCCTGTGCGATTGGGTTCAAGAACCGTTCCCAGAGCACTTTTTTGTTCGGATAATCAAAAATCACCGAGCCGTTTCCGATGATGCAGGGCACATTTGTCCCGATGATCTCGGCATATTCTAGCATATCGGGCATGCGTCCGGTAGCCAGTGCGAAATGTCCGCCGTCAGCCATATATTGCTGAATGGCTCGGATATCCTCGTCACATACTTTTCCGTCATGCGGCAAAAGCGTGCCGTCGAGGTCCGAGACCAAAATCGTGTCCTTGATGTGATACTTCATGCTTGGGTAATTCCTTTCAGTTCATCTAAAAAATCAATAAAATACTGCGGCAGATCGCTCTCAAATTCCAACCAATGCCCGTCTTGGGGATGGGCAAAACCGATGTGCTTTGCGTGTAAAATCTGTCCGCCGAAATTTCTGCCTTTCTGCAATCCGCCGTAAAGCGGATCACCGGCCACGGGATGTCCCAGCGCCGCCATATGCACCCGAATTTGATGGGTTCTTCCGGTCTCGAGCTTTAAACGCACATGGGAGTAACCCGGATATTCGGCCAGCACCCGATATTTGGTCAGCGCGGGTTTGGAATTGTACGCTGTCGCCGCCATCTTTTTGCGGTCGTTCCTGCTGCGCCCGATCGGCAGCGCCACTTCCCCGCTTTCCTGCGGCAAACGCCCGATCACAACCGCTTCGTATTCACGCGTAAAACTATGCTCGGCGATTTGCACGGCGAGGTTTTTGTGTGCCTCGTCGGTCTTTGCGACAATCAGAAGGCCGCTGGTGTCTTTGTCTATGCGATGGACAATACCGGGACGAACCACGCCGTTGATGCCGGACAGCGAATCCCCGCAGTGAGCCAACAGCGCGCTCACTAGCGTTCCGTCGGTATTTCCCGCCGCCGGATGCACCACCATTCCCCGAGGTTTGTTCACGACCAGCAGCCAGTCGTCCTCATAAACGATGTCGAGCGGGATATCCTCCGGCTTCGCGGCGCACGGCTCAAGGTCGGGCAGTTCAAAAGTCACAACCTGCCCGTTTTTCAGCAGATATTTTTTTACCTGCGGCACACTGTCAACAAATATGTCGCCGCTCTCGGTCAGTTTGGCGGCCATAGCACGGCTGATAGGTGCGTTGTCGGCCAAGAATTTATCTAACCGAACGCCGTCCTGTACGGCGGTTAAGACAATCTTCTCACCCATCTTTTTTAACTTTTTCCGGTTCCTTAGAGAATAAAATAATGATCGCCAGTGCAATCGCCCCGCAGGTCACGCAGCTGTCCGCGAGGTTAAAAATCGGAAAATTAATCGGCTTAAAATAGATAAAATCAACCACATACCCGCGAAACACCCGGTCGATCAGGTTGCCGATTCCGCCCACAATGATCAGCGTGGTGCAGATGCGCGTACCCATTTTTTGAAACATCGGCAGTTTGAACATAGCCCAAACCCCTGCCGCCGCAATAATCAGCGTCACGATGATAAAAATAATCCGGCCGCCCTGCAGCATACCGAATGCCGCGCCCCGATTTTCGTGATAAAACAACTCCAATACGCCGTCAATAACGGGGATCGGATTGCCCGGCAGCGTATTCATCGCCCAGAGCTTCAGCAGTTGGTCAGCGCCGACCAAAACCACAAACATTGTGCTCAGTATGATAATGGTACTCATCACATCGCCTCCAAAAACCGCACCATCGTATCCGACAGCGCTTCAACATTTTTCTCATTTAAAAACCGGTCGCGTTTGGTGTGTATCCGACTCAAATAATATCCGAAAATCCGGCTTTTCCGAAACGCCGCGACGCCGATACCGCATCTGAAATTCGCATGGTCGGACGGATAAAACGTCGTTTTCGACGGAAAGAATATCATCTCCCGCTGTCCCTTGTCCGCCGCTTTTAATTTCTTTTCAATATCCTCGCCCACATCTTTTTTCAATAAAAACGCAAGGGTTTCTCCGTCACCCACACAGTCAAAATTGACGACCGGTTTGTTGGCAAGCAGTTTTGCATACCGCTTTTTAAATCCCAGAGATCCCAGTGTCCCCCATTCCTCTCGGTCAAAGAACACAAAAGCGGCTTCTCGTCGCAGTTCGGGCGGCAGTTTGGCTGCAATCTCGAGCAAAGCCACGACGCCGCTGGTGTTATCGTTATAGTTGTTGCGGTTCGGCATCCCTAAAATCAAATAACCCAACAAAAGAATCCCGATAAAGCCGCCAATGGTTGTAAAAGTCACAGCCGCCTCATTCACGGTGTCACCGGTGAGGATGTTGGCAAAATTGGTGATAAACGAAGTATCGGCCGTTTTGGAAACGAGCGCCGAAATCACGGCACCCATATACCCACCGGCCAACAAGAAGACATAAAACCCGGCCAGCATCAAAACGCCCAAAATAAGCTGATACAACACCGAGAGTCCAATGCTGCGCGGCAAAATGAAATTTGGGACGGCCATTTTCGGGGGCGTATCGTAATGTGCGGTAAAAATCACTTTGGCTTTTCCGAGATCGCCGACAATCACGTTGCGGTTTTTTCCCAAACACCGGTGAATTTCCATACGCGGATGATAGCCTAATTCCTCAAAACCCGCTTTAAGGGCAAGTCGAAACCGACCCTTATCGCGGGCATGAAAACGAATCATATTTTCCGATATAATTTTCTCCGAAAACGGGGTCATGATCTCAAAACAGCGGCACAGCGGGCACAGAGTTCCGGGTGTTCACCGTCGTTTCCGACAGTATCGGAATAGGTCCAGCAGCGCACGCATTTCTGCCCGCCCGCCTTTTCAACTTTAACCGAGAGCTTATCGCCCTGTTCGAGCTTCAAGCCGGAGACGATGCAGAGTTCACGCAGCAGATCAGCGTTTTTAACGAGCTTATCAGTATCCGGCGTTGTGATGGTCACAGCGGCGTCAAGCGGCGCGCCGATCAGTTTGGCGTTGCGGGCTTCCTCAAGCGCCTTTTTGACCTCCTCACGCAGGCCGAACAACATCTCCCAGTCGACGTCGGAGACATCGATTTTCTCTGCTTTCGGGAAATCATTGAACACCGGAGAAGTCCTGTCGTCGGACGAGCGGTGCGGCATCGCCTTCCAGATCTCATCCGAGGTGAAAGCGACGATCGGCGCCATGATGCGGGTGATCGCGTCAAGCACCTGCCAGATCACGGTCTGAGCGGCCCGGCGTTTTTGCCCGTCGGACTTTTCGACATACAGACGATCCTTGAGTACGTCGAAGTAAATATTGCTCATATCAACGACACAGAAGTCGTATAACGCCCGATAAACGGCATGGAACTGATAATTATCATATGCTGTTGTGGTCTTTTTAACCAGATCAGACAGACGCGACAATGCCCAGCGGTCGAGCGGCTCATAGTCGGTGCAATAATCTTTATCCGGATCGAAATCGCTCAGATTGCCCAGCACGAACCGCGCGGTATTACGAATCTTACGGTAGGCTTCGGACAGCTGTTTGATGATATCGGGTGAGATGCGTACATCATTTTGATAGTCCGATGAAGCAACCCACAGCCGCAGCACATCCGCGCCCCAGTCCTTGATAACTTCCTGCGGTGCGACGGCGTTTCCGAGGGACTTGTGCATGGCCCTGCCCTCACCGTCGACGGTCCAACCGTTGGTGATGACTGTGCGGTAGGGCGCAGCTCCTCTGGTCGCAACCGCAGTTAAAAGCGACGATTGGAACCATCCGCGGTATTGGTCGCCGCCCTCGAGATAGATGTCGGCGGGCCACTGTTCGGGGTGATTTTTCGCCAGCGAAGCAAAATGCGTCGAGCCGGAATCGAACCACCCGTCGAGCGTGTCGGTCTCCTTGTCAAATTCGGAGGCGCCGCAGTGCGGACATTTGTAATCCTCAGGCAGAATCTCGTTTGCCTCTTTTTCAAACCAGGCATTGGAGCCGTATTTCCCGAACAGCTTCGAGACGGCTTCGGTGGTCGTGGCGTCGCAGATCGGCTTGCCGCAGACCTTGCAGTAAAACACCGGAATCGGCAACCCCCAGTGACGCTGACGTGAAATGCACCAGTCGCTGCGCTCACGGATCATTGAAACCATACGGTCATGACCCCAGTCGGGGTAAAACTTGACGTCCTTGATTGCGTCAACAGCTTGTTCCTTAAAGGCGTCGACCGAGCAGAACCACTGGCTTGTCGCACGGAACAGCACCGGATTGTGACAGCGCCAGCAATGCGGATATTGATGCACGATCTTCTCACTTGCAAACAGCAGGCCGTTATCGCGCAGTTCGCCGATGATCTCTTCGCTCGCCTTGTCGGTCGGCAGTCCGGCGCTCTTTCCGGCCTCGTCGGTCATAAAGCCGCGGTCGTCAACCGGCACGAGAATCGGAAGCTCCTTGTATTTGCGGCAGACAATGTAGTCGTCCATACCGTGTCCGGGTGCGGTGTGTACGCAGCCCGTACCGGTATCAAGCGTGACGTGGTCTCCAGTGATAATCAGCGATTCGCGGTCTAAAAACGGATGCGCAGTGCGCATATACTCCAATTCAGAACCCTTAATCGTGCCGACAATCTCATAATCGGTCTTATCGGCGGCCTTCATCGTGCTTTCGACCAGTTCTTTGGCGATCACATAAAATTCATCGCCGCTCTTGACCAACGCATATTCAAATTCAGGTCCGACGCAGATGGCCACGTTGGCAGGAAGCGTCCAGGCGGTCGTTGTCCAGATGATGAAATAGGTCTTTTCACCCGCGCCGAGTGCTTTCAATTTGCCCTTGTCGTCGACGAGCGGGAACTTGACATAGATGGTCTCGCAGGCGTCGTCGCCGTATTCGATCTCGGCTTCGGCCAGCGCAGTCTCGTCGTGCGGGCACCAGTAAACCGGCTTCAGACCTTTGTAGATGTATCCTTTTCCGTACATCTCCCCAAAAACCTTGACTTCTTCCGCCTCGAATTCGGGTGCCATTGTCAGGTAGGGATGATCCCAGTCGCCCCAGACGCCGATCCGTTCAAAGCCCTCTTTTTGAATTTCAACAAAATCCGCCGCAAACTTATGGCAGGCACTGCGGAATTCCGCAATGCTCATCTTTTTGCGATCGAGCTTGTTTTGTTTGATGATCGCACTTTCAATGGGCATGCCATGGTTGTCCCAACCGGGGACATAAGGCGTATAATACCCCTGCATGGCCTTGTATTTAATAATAAAATCCTTGAGCAGCTTGTTCATTGCGGTGCCGATATGAATCGGACCGTTGGAGAACGGAGGCCCGTCGTGCAGAATAAACTGCGGCTTGCCCCCGTTTTTCGCTAATAATTTCTCGTATATTTTTAATTCTTCCCACTGTTTCAACATCTCCGGTTCGCGCTGCGGCAAACCCGCGCGCATGGGAAAATCGGTCTTGGTCAGGTTCAGTGTGGTGTTGTAATCGGTCGGCATTTTATCGTTTCATTCCCTTTATTTATTCTTGATTTTTCAGTCGGTCCAAAACTTCGGCGGCGTTCTCGCCGATCCCATCGGGCATCTCCTCCAGCAGTTTGACAAGCCGCGTTTTCAGTTCGCGCAGTTCGCCGTCAGCCGCCTTGAGTTTGCGCAGATTGTCCCCGAATTCCCGCTCAAAAGCAATGGTTTTCTGGGTAAAAGCCGCGTTGGCCCGATTCATTTTTACCAGGTAGTCGCGCTCGGCCTGCTCCAGAATCAATCTGGCCTTGTCCTGCGCGACCTGAATAATTCGCTCGGCCTCTTCGGTAATATCAGGCTTCTTTGTCGGTTCGGGTTCCGGTTGCGATACAGGCGTCGGAGTCTCCGGCGTTTCGGACAGCTTTTGAAGCAGCTCGTCCTTTTCGGCCACGAGTTTTTCGTTCATCTCTTTCAGACGTACGCAGCGTTCATTCAATTCGATGTTTTCGGCGCGCACGGACGCGTTTTCGTTTTGAAGCTGTTCCACGGTTGCCGCAGTGCGCTCAAGGAATTGCTGTGCCTCTGTTTTTGCTTTTCTCTTGACACCGTTCTTGATAAATTCCGCATCCCTGATTTGTCTTGCATCCAACATACCGGGCACTCCTTTCAGTCGTATATCTCAATTTCGGCGTGCGTTTTGTTCTTCCTGCCGCCGACGTGTGAGCCGATGAATCGAAACTTCCCCTTACCTAAAATCGAAAAAACCGTATCTTCGCGCAGTATGGCGCTCTTGTCGGTCTGTTCGGCGCCGTTGACTTTGACCTTCCCGGCGGCGATCAGCTCGACCGCTGATTCGCGTGATAAGTGCAGCAAAGCCGCCAAAACCGCGTCGAGACGAGCCGACGCGACGATCAATTCGCGCCTTTCCCGATTATGAGAAAAATTATAACACTTTTCCCCTGCGAAATCAACCCTGACGCCGCATCTGCCCACGGTTTTCAGCTCATTTTTCAGCAGCTGCGCAATCGCCTCCGAGCAAAACACGGTCGCGCCGTCCTCATCGGTCAAAATATCGCCGATGCGCTCCCGCGCAATCCCGAGCGCGGTCATCGCCCCGAGGTAATCCCGGTGCGAAAGCGACCCGAATTTTTTATCGTACTCGACACGCACCGCCCGAATCGGAAACATCGCCAAATCCGGCTCTTCGGCGAATATGCCGATCATCACCCGCTCCGCGTCCTCATATCCGCCCCAAAACGCAACTTGTACTGTTCCGATGCGGGTCAGCTTCTCTGCGGCGGGACGCAAAAATTCCCGCTGGAATTCGTCCAAAAACCCGAAAAAGCACGGTTTTCCGGGCGCGGCGTTTTTCACCGCGTCGTCAAACCGCGCCTTGATTAAAGTGTTGTCTTGATTTTTCATTGATCATTCCATATCCGCAGACTCAGCCGTCGTGCAATCCCGGAAAACAGTCGGATTATAACAATCCTCTTTTTATCATTTGCTCCGCAATTTGAACCGCGTTTGTCGCCGCGCCCTTGCGTAAATTATCGGATACACACCAAAGATTGATGCAGTTGGGTGCGGTCATATCATCGCGAATTCGCCCGACAAGCACGGCGTCACGCCATTCGTCCTTTGCCAAATCCGCTCCCACAGGGTAATTGCGTTCAAGGGAGTCCCCGCGGATATTAAGCGCTTCTTCATTCCCGTTCATTCCGTCCATACAGACAATGCCCGGTGCAGATTGTTTATCCGATAAAATCTCAATCGCTTTTGCCGCATGCATCGGTTCCATAAATTCCGCATTGATTGATTCACCGTGTCCGACCATCACAGGAACACGAACCGTTGTTGCGCTGATCATCAAATTGGGTTCTCCGAATATTTTGCGCGTCTCATTGATCATTTTCAGTTCCTCGCGTGTGTATCCGCTTTCCGTGAACCGATCAATATGCGGAATGCAGTTAAAAGCAATTTGACGAGTAAAAATTGATGAATTCTGCTCCGGTAAATTCCCAGAAAGCACCTGTCTGGTTTCTTTCTTTAGCTGTTCTATCGCAGCGCCGCTGTGTCCGCTGACCGATTGATAGGTAGAGACAATGACGCGGCGCAATCTTGCGGCTTTATGCAGCGGGTAAAGCGAAATTGCCATTTGAATCGTAGAGCAGTTGGGGTTGCAAATTAACCGCATATCCGCCGTAACAGCGTCCATATTGATTTCCGGAATCACGAGCGGATAACAGGGATACATGCGCAAATCCCCGCCGTTGTCAATGACTGTACAGCCCTTTTTGACGGCGATTTCGGCCCATTGCAAACTTGCGCCTTTTGCACCCTCTTTTCCGGCGAAAAAGACAAGATCAAGATTGCCGAAAAGGTCTTCACTGATTTTTCGGACATGCACCGGTTTCCCGTTTAAATTTTCATCCCGTTCGCTGGTTGCCATCACGGTGACAGGCCCATCCGCAGGAAACGCCCGTTCACTTAAAACTTGAAGAATCTTCTCACCCACAGGACCTACACCCAAAACCCCGACTTTCAATCCCATATTATACCTTCTCTTTCTTATAATAATGCCAACTGCTTAAAATTCAATTAATATCCTTGAATAATCAGATAAAACACAGCAAGGCAAGCCCACTGCCGGACCTGCCTTGTGAAAATTTTATCAAAACCCTTGCGGGTCAGGTGCAAAGTTTAGTTCAGACCGTTGTCGATCTCGTACAGGAAATCGCCGGTCTCGACCTCGACGTTGTACGGTGTGATCAAGAATGCCTTATCGGCGATGCGCTGGACACTGCCGTCCTGGGCATAGGCGACACCGGACAAAAAGTCGAGCAGTCGTCTGGCCTCGTTGCCGACGGTGCGTTCAAAATTGATGACGACCGCGCGTTTGTTCTTGAGATGGTCGGCGATCGGATTGGCGTCGCGGCTGTAGGACTCCGGACGGATCAAAACGACTTTGAGCTGAGATGTGGCGTTGATGTTCACGACTTTTTTGTCGTCCGCTTGAATACGCTCATACCGTTCGGGTTTTTGAAGGACGGGTTGTTCAAACTCCTCAACTGCCTCTTCATCCTGCTCGTACTCGTCATAGTCCTCTACGCCGAAGACTGCCTTCAGCTTACCGATAACGTTCATTATTCAATTCCTCCGCTCTCTTTTTTCGACCTTTCGGTCAACCCCAAATTTTTTCTATCTCTGTCTCCGTCCGAATAGGGCGGTGCCGATGCGGATCATCGTGGAGCCGCATTTGATGGCTTCTATATAATCGCCCGACATTCCCATGGACAGTAACATAT
>DAOSWV010000021.1 GCA_035380125.1 Oscillospiraceae bacterium | reverse complement strand
CGCTACTCTTTTTTTCCTCCTCCCTTTTGTAACACATCAATTGTAATCCTACAGGAATGACAGTTGAAATTTGGCGAAAGCATTGTAATCATAGACAATGTATTATATAATAAATGCATATTTGCTGAATGATTTTAACTTGGACTGCGATTTGCAATGAATCACAGCAGATGTGGAATTCGCGAAACAGTATGAACCGCCCGTATTCTAATTGGGGTGTATCCATTATCCGGTTTTATCGGGCTGTTTTGCGACAAACAGAAAGGAGCCGTTATGAAAACATTAAAACGCATATTTCTTATAGCCGTTGCTATGATGCTCATCGCTTTTAGTTTCGGCTGCAGTTTCAATTTCACCACGGCAACCATCACAAGCGCGATCATGACTGACAGTATCGATATAGACGGGATACCGGGTGATGAAGTGGCGTCCTTTGCAGCGGATGCGCCTATGCTCTATACTTCCGCGATACTTCAAAACGCGCCGGATCACACGCAAATTCGCATTGTTTGGGCGTACGTCACCGGCAAACAAGTGATGGATGAGGTCACACTCGACAGCGGAACGATCTCCGACCGCTATATTTATTCCAATTTTGAGCCGTCCGCGCTGCTGCCGGAAGGGGACTACCGGGTGGATTATTTTATCGATGATCATGAAATTCCCGATGCAACGGTGGCGTTTACCGTTACAGCTGCTGAATATGATGACACATGGAATGAACCCTCTGCCACGGCCGGCGCTGTCATCAGTGAAGCGCATATGACTTCATATATGGACGAGAACGGCGTTCCTGTGGATTCGATTGAAGTCGTACCGACTACGGGTACCTGGTATGTTTCCGTGATTCTGAGCAATACCCAGGCCGATACGATCCTTCATTTCGTTTGGTACAACATTGACGGAAGCGTGATTGACGTGGGGGACGTTGACCCGCAGGGCGCTACGGACGTTTATATTTACAGCACGCTGCAATTGTCCGGCGCGGCGCCGGAGGGTCAATATTATGTCGGCGTCTTCATCAACGACGCAACCGAACCCGCCGCAGCGGTCAGCTTTACTGCTTCGGATAACGCATAAAAAGCGCGGCATCCATTGAATGGTTCAAATCTGAAAAAGCAGCCCGATTTCAGACGGGCTGCTTTTTTGTTTCAAACAGGAGGAGTGAATGAATTGTACCTATGCCGCCTGAAGATACTTCATTGATATAGCGACGCAGACCGCAGAAATCATATCCGGAAAACAGGCGTTTCTGTCCCATATTTATAACAATTCAAAGAAGTGAATAATGGTGTTCTTGCGGGAATGAAAAATACGGAAGCTTTAATGAAATATCCCGTTTGTTTTGGCACTTTTGAATATGGGATATCTGTTATCCGGATGGCGAAAGTCCATAATACCTGGAATGAATTAACCGTTACAGAGATATGATCGTTTGTTTGGTATCAGATTTTCCGGCTAAGCGTTTACACGCAGTTTGCGTAGCGTAATTGTGATAAATACACCTGTTGCGGTCAGCATTAAAAAGTAAACCGTATAGGGTAGGATGGAGCCGCCGCCATTTCCCATCGCCGGAACGCTTGCCGCGCTGTAAACGCCCTGCGAGGTCGGGGCCGATGTCGTAATGTCGGACGCAACCGACGATACTGTCGAGGTAGCAGCCGATGATGTCATCGAGGCCGCAGCATTCACCGTCACGCTGATAGTGACTACTAATGAAAAGTGATTGGGATTTAATACATCGAGTGGCAGTGATACAACACCGCTAACCGTAAAGGTCTGTGCGGTTTTAACCGATGGGTTGTAAGTGCATGAAGTCATATTCCATATCACAGAGGAGACCTGGCTTCCGTTGTCGGTCACAAGCGTTACCACAGAGGGAAGGCCCAGCGCATTGATGGTTCTCGATGTGCCGTTTGCAAGACCCGTGATCGTCGAAGGCGGGGTAATGCCGATCAAATTACTGTATACGGGGGCAGGCGCACGAACTTTCAGTGTGAATGTTGTCACTGCAGAGGATGCGCTGTTTGTGGTAAGGTTGATTAAAGCGGTCAGCGTCACGGGGTAACTCCCTGCCCTAAGTCCTGCGGCGATGTCCAATTTCTTTGTCGTATTGTTCCAGACGATCTTACCGTTGTAGGTGTTGTCCTGCGTCACTGTCGGTGAGGGAATACCCCCTACCGTAAAGGTCCCTGTCGAAGTTGCCGTGTACCCCTCCGAAAGCGTCATTTCAGTCGGGCCGGATAGCGAAGCACTTTCGGTTACCGTCGTATAGTGTATGGTTCCGTTCCAGATCCTGTCCGAAAGCACTATGCCGGTGAATTCCGGTTTAAACCAGCCGTTTCCGGCGATGATTTTCAGATTTCCGTCTGAGTATTCGGTTCCGACAGGCATTTCGGTATATCTCATTACGGCGGTGGGGTGATCTTCCACCATCATATAAAATCCATAGCGTATCCCCGGTTGAAGGATGATGCCGCCGATATTGAGCGGAGTGGGGATGGATCTGTTGTTCGGTATGACGCCGGACTGCGTGCCTACAAGCGTCCATGCCGCAGCGTCCGTTTCATAACCCGCATAACCCCCCTCACGGTACCAGACACTGATTGTACAGGGGTCGCCGTCAACGTGGACGTCGAACGAGTTGATACGAACGGGGAGTGTCCCCGTGACTTCTACGTCAAACATATTACCCGCAGCGTTGCAGTTCGATGTAAAAGTGGTCGTCAACGCACCGGATGTGCCCACCGTCAACGTAACATTCAGCACCGCGTTAGGCAAAACGCCGTTGGCGGCGGTCAGCATCACGGGATAATTTCCGACCGCAAGCCCGGCCGCGATGTCTAGCTTTTTCGTCACATCGTTCCAGACGATTTTGTCGTTATAAGTCGTGTCCTGCGTTACTGTCGGTACAGGATCGCCGCTTACGGTGTAGGTATCCGTCGTTGTGGCGGAGTATCCCATGGTCAGCGTCGGTTCTGTCGGGCCGGATATGGTCGGCGCGGTACCCGGGGTCGAGGTCACGGCAAAAACTGAGGCGGGCATTAAGATCAGCATCATCAAAAGGCAGAGTATGCCTGCAAGTATTCGCTTTTTCATTTTTTGGGTCTCCTCATCGTCTTTTCGCCTTTTCGACAGTAGATTTACGGGGCCTCCTTTTTTTCACTGACGAATAGCGGCGTTTTTATATAACTATATTTTAATCATGTCGGTCGTGCTTTGTCAACAACAAAAACTTGCTCATACCGCGTCCGGCGAGAAATTCCGCGAGCGCGACAGCTGAATGATAGCCGTTTTTAACTTACCGGAGCGAAAAATTGAAAATCAGTGGTCGTTGTTTTGATTATACACTTTTTCGAACCAGAGTTCGCGGTTGGGGATCGGGCGGACCGGGACAAAATGGTGTTCGGCGGTCAGCTTTTCGAGATCGCAGGTGAGTTCGCCGACATAAGCATATTTCGGGTCGGATTCGGGGATTTGGGAAGGCCCTGCGGGTTCGAACGAGGCGGCATAGAGTGCGCTTCCACGGCTGACGCCGCCCTGTTTGGCGTACTGCTGCATGGCCGAGAGATAGGCGAACTGGGTTTGCAGAATGTCTCGGTTAATCAGCGCGTCTGTAATTTGGCCGGGAGCCGCCGCGGTGACTTTTTCGAATTTGATAAGATCATTCCTGCAGGCCTCGAGGGCAAATTCGAACGCATCCGGGTTGCGCAGCACCGAGGCAAAACGGGTCATGCGCTCCTGATACCGTTTGCGCAGGGAAAACAGGTCTTTTCCGCTGTTGGCGGTCAGATGACGGATTGTTTCGTTTAAGGCGGTGACAGAGGTTTCGCCCTGTTTGATAAAAAGTTCGGATTCGGGCAGTTCGCGGTAATGCTGTGAGATATACTGCGCGGCACGCAGTGAAGTCACCTGCGTGGAATTCAAAGCCGCACCGCCGGGCCGGTAAACGCCGAAAACGCCCGCAGCTTCGCCCGCTGCGAAAAAGTGGGGCAGGTTGGTCTCGCTGTTTGTGTCGATCAGCAGGCCGCCGTTGTTGTGCTGAGCACAGAGATCAATCTCGAGCGGTTCATGTTCAAGGTCAATGCCGTGGGATTGATATAGTTCAATCGCTTTTGGGTTTAACTTTTTCAGCCGTTCGATCGGGGTATCCGCCGTGACGGGTGTACCCGTTATTGCACCGGAACGGGTCAGATAATCCTTGGCTTCGGCGCCGAGAAGGCCGAGATTAAAAGGGCTGCGGGTGAAGTCCAAAAAGACCCGCCGGCCTTTTGCGCGTTCGGTGAAAACCGCTGCGTCGATCGCGGAAGAGCCGTTCAGCTTTTTTGCGTCGAAAGGCCATTCGTAGCCCTTTCTGAAGATGGCGTTGAGCTGACCGGTCGGGTTGGGGATGGTTCCGGAGAGAAAATCTTTTTCGTAGCCGCCGTCTTCGCCGATTGAAAAATAGCGCGGGATCACCTGCTGATAGGAACCGGAGACATTCCAGCGGAATTTCACCGAGGAAAGCCCGAACTGCCACTCGGTGAGGTTGACACCCTTGACGCCGGCCGCAAACGCCGCCCCGTGCGCGCAGGTCTGGCTTTCGGGATAGACAGCGGCGGCGTAAATGCCCGCGGGACCGCCGGTGGCCCAGATGATATTGGTGCAGCAAAACAGGGTGAGTCCGAAATCGGGCTGCGTCTGTTTTAATTTATCGATGGCAAGCAGGCCGAGGGCTTTTTCTTGGTCGCGGATGACGGTTACAACCCGAAAACCGTCGAAAATCGGGATATTTTTTGCGCGGACTTCCGCCTCCAGCGCCTCGGTCATCAATTTTGACGTCAGCGGGCCGCAGGAAGTTGCGCGGGAAGTATTGTCATGGTCGGTGCGATAGCCGACGTATTCGCCGAATTCGTTTTTCGGAAACGGCAGGCCCTGTTCGATGAGATGATAAAAACAGGACAGGGAATTCGCCGCCTCTGACAAAGCCAGATCGCCATGCATCGCGCCGCCGGAAAAATAGCGGTTGGCCATTTCGCCGATGCTGTCCGGCGTGTCGCCGGTGGTGGAAAGTTTATAATAGGTCTGCTTATCCGAACCGGTGTTACGGGAGGTACCCATGTTGATGCCTTCGGTCAGCAGGGCAATATCGGACTGCCCGTGCTTGACGAGTTGAACGGCGGCGTTGAATCCGGCCGCGCCGCTGCCGACAATGATGGTATTGAACAAGTGCAGCGGGTAACTTATACCGCTGATTTCAATTTGCATGGGACCGCCTCCTTTCATTTTGGCTTTGACATCTCTATAGAAAAATTGTAATATAGGAAACAGAGATTGTCAATCGGCGCGCCGCTTGCGGAAAGGAATAAATTTTATGATAAATCCCTATCCGGAGATCCCCTTTTTTTCTGAGGACTGTTCCGTTTTGAAAAAGCCGCTTGCGGTCGGGTTAAAAGCCGCGCCGGACCGGCTGGTCTGTCAACCGATGGAGGGTTGTGACGGAACCGCCGACGGCAGGCCGGGTGAGTTGACGCTGCGAAAATATCAACGTCTTGCGGCGGGCGGCAGCGGCTTGATCTGGGTCGAGGCCACCTCGATTTCCCGCGAAGCCCGCGCCAACCCCAGGCAATTATGGCTGACCCAAGAAAACAAAGAAAGTTTTAAGCAGTTGGTTGAACTGATACACACTTCCGCAGAAAAAGCGGGATTTGAAAAGCCGCTGCTGATTTTACAGGTGACGCACTCCGGGCGGTATGCAAAACCCGACGGAACGCCGAAACCGATCATCGCCTACCACAATCCGATTTTTGAAAAAGAACCGCTGCCCGACAACTGCATTATCAGCGACGATGAATTGGACGCGATGCCCGAAAAATTTGCCGCGACGGCGCGTTTGGCAGAGGAATGCGGCTTCGATGGGGTGGATATCAAGGCCTGCCACCGGTATTTGTTATGTGAGCTGCTGTCGGCATTTACCCGCCCGGGAAAATACGGCGGTTGTCTCGAAAACCGCACACGGCTGCTGTTTGACGCGATGGAAGCCGCGCGGCAGTCCTGCGGGTCGGATTTTATCGTCACGAGTCGGATCAATGTCTATGACGGATTTCCTTATCCGTACGGATTCGGCGTCAATGAGGACGGCGGGTTGGAAGTCGATCTGGCCGAGCCGATTCAACTGATCGAGAAATTGCAAAAAAGCGGTGTGAAGTTATTAAACATTACGATGGGAAATCCCTATGTTAACCCGCACGTCAACCGGCCGTTTAAAACGGGCGCTTACACGCCGGAGGAAAAAGCGACGGAAGGGGTCAGGCGAATGCTCGAAAACACGGCGGTCTTGCAAAAAAAATTCCCCGATCTGCCGCTGATCTGTTCGGGGATTTCGTATTTAGCGGAAAATGCGGCGCATGTCGCGGCGGGACTGATCGAAAACGGCGGTGCGGCGATGGCGGGATTCGGGCGGCTGACGCTGGCCTATCCCGACTATGCAAAAGATATCCTTAGAGAGAAATCGCTTGAACGCGGCAAGTGTTGTATCGCGTGCAGCAAGTGTTCGGAACTGATGCGGGCGGGCAGCGTGGCCGGGTGCGTGGTGCGGGACAGTGAGGTTTATCTGCCGATTTATAAACGGGACGTGCTGAAAGAGGGAATATAAGATGAAAATCGCACTGATTACGGGGTCTTCGCGGGGGATCGGGCTGGGCATTTTGAAAGCGCTGAACAAAGACGGCTATTTCACGGTCATGAGCAGCACCGGGTACAATGATCGGGTAAAGACCGCTTTGGAGGGGCTTGAAAACTGCGCCTATCTCCCGTGCGACATCTCCGATTCCGATTCCCGAAAGATGTTATTTGAGCGGATCGAAAACGACTACGGACGGCTGGACGTGTTGGTCAACAATGCCGGAGTCGCGCCCAAAGTCCGCGCCGATTTATTGGAAGTCGGCGAGGAGAGCTATGATTTTGTGGTCGATACCAACCAAAAGGGCACGTTTTTTGTCACGCAGGCGGCGGCGAATCTGATGGTCAAGGGGATAAAAACAAAAAGCGCGGGCTATTGCCCACGCATTGTCAATATCTCATCGGTTTCGGCTTACACTTCTTCGGTCAACCGCGCCGAATACTGCATTTCAAAAGCCGGGGTCTCGATGATTACGAAATTATTCGCAGATCGATTGGCCGAATACGGCATTCCGGTATTCGAGGTGCGTCCTGGCGTGATTGATACCGATATGACCGAGAAAGTTCATGAAAAATATGATCGGCTGATTGAAGACGGGCTGCTGCCGACAGCGCGCTGGGGTACGCCGGAAGACGTCGGGAACGCTGTATCGCTGTTGTGTTCGGGGAAACTGGATTACTCGACCGGACAGGTGATTGATGTCGACGGCGGGTTTCATTTGAGAAGATTGTAAATCGGAATCAGTAAAAAACCCGCGTGACCATTCGGTCACGCGGGTTTTAGTGAAGAGTGAAAAGATCAGGTACCGCGTGGCGGGAGATCCTATTCGACCACCCCCGCCCTTCGGGCACCCCTAAGGCGTCAAAGTCGCCCACAGGGCGGCATAGCGACGCCATGCAGAGGGGAATTTCAAAGCATTTCGATCAATTTGATTCCGTTAATAATTTGGTCGTCCGGGGTGGGGTTTTCGAGAATCCCGCCGCGGACGGCTTTGTTAAACTGATCATATTGATATTCGCCGATATGTCCGCCGAATTCGCGGTGTTCTTTGACCTGTTCGCCGTTGACGGAAGCGGACAGGTCGAGTTTGATTTTACCGTAAACGGCGTCCACCCCGCAGTTGCGGAAAATGGTGCCGTTTTCAAAGTTCAGCTCCAGCGTGTAGAGATAATGACGGCGGTCATCGATACAGAATGAGGCGAAGATGCTGCCGATGGAACCGTTTTTATGAATCAGGGAGAGTTGGGCGTTATCCGAAGTCGGGCGTTCGGTAAAAATACAGGATTGAAAGACCTGCAAATTTTCGATTTCGCCGAAATAGCGCGAGATGTCGTTGATCAGATAGATACCCAACCGATAGATCGGTGCGGCGGGACAGCGGTTGGGGTCGTCGTACCAACTGCCGTCGGGTTGCTCGCGGTAACGACACCAAGTCGAGGCGCGGTAGGCGATCGGTCTGCCGAGATGGTATTGCGAAATCAAGTCGTCGATTTGCCTGATATCCTCCGGCGGGGTTGGCGCGGGAGAATTGAGGTGGATGGTTCTGCCGAGGGAACGGGCTTTTTGCAAAATACGGCGGGCTTCTTCCGAACTGCGCTCAAACGGCTTGGTCGTCAGCACGTCGCGTCCGGTATCGAGGATTTGATCGATCAGTTTGGCGCGGCCTTCGGGTGCGGTGAACAGGCCGACCGCCTCGATCCCGGGGTCGGCGAGTAGTGTTTCAAGAGAAGTATAATACTTTGCAATGCCGTATTCGGCGGTAAGGCGTTTGGCGAGGGGTTCGTCCCGGTCGCAGAGCGCGGCGATCTCGATGAACGGTTGATTTTCGGGCTTTTGCAGGTCCTTGATCATCAGTTCGCCGAAATGCAGGCCGACAAGGCCGAGTTTGACGGGTTTGTTGTTCATCGGGATGGCCGTCCTTTCGCGGTTTTCGGGTTGGGAAATTTATTTTCCGTCTTCCGAATAATCGAAATAGTCGAAATCGGCGGGCGTTTTTTGCCCAGTCAGGTCTTGGCAGCACAGGCCGACAAACGCGCCGGTATAACCGGTCAGGGCACTGTGGTCATCGGTCAGGGCGACAGTGTCGAACACCGGGCCGATGGATTTGAATTCCTCGTTTGCAACCGAATAATAAAATTGCAGATCCCGGGTCTTGACCTCAACGCGCAGGCGGATTGCTTTATGTTCCGGTAGAGGGATATCGTCAATCGGATAGCTGTAGGCGTTATTGTCATTTGCCATGATACCCAGCATCTTTTTGCCGTCGTCGCGGCTGACGCGCAGGTAGAGGAAGTTGCCGGTGTCGTGCAGACAGACGAGTCCCGCCATCTGTCGGTATTCATTCGGCTCGAATTCGAGCAGGGTTTCGGCGGTGTAATTCCAACTCTGCTGGCGGCGGACGATCAGTGACTGGGGTACCGGTGCGGCAAACGACGGGCCGCCGTATAACCGCAGAAATCCGGGTCGGGCGGTCAGGGAGAGCTTTTCTTCGCCGAGCGCCGCATAGAGGGTTTGATAATGGATACGCAGCGTTTTTGAATCGAAATCATCCCGGGTGGGAAGTGCTTCAAAGGAGTGAGCCGGAAGATCGGGTGCGGGAACAATGAGTTGGGGCTTGGAACCGCCGCTTTCAAGCCGCAGCCAGCCGTCATTTGTCCAGCAGACCTTTTGCAGGCAGGTCTCGCGGCCTAAAATGCACTCGCGGGTGCCGGGGAAAGGTCTGGAGGCCAAATGAACCAAATACCACTCGCCGGTTTGGGTCTGCACAAGGTCGCCGTGACCCGCTTTTTGCAGCGGATAATCGGGAAAATCTTTCGTGGTGACGACGAGTCCGATCGGATCGTTTTCATAAGGGCCGAAAATGGATTTGGATCGCGCCATCGAGACCGCGTGGTTATAACCGGTGCCGCCCTCGGCGGTCATCAGATAATAATAACCGTTATGGCGATAAAGGTGTGGACCTTCGGTGGTTCCGAGTTCGGTGCCGGAGTAGATGTTTTGAATCGGGCCGATGAGTTTTTGCGCTTTGGGGTCGTATTCCTGCAGGAGGATACCGCCGAATTTCGGGTGGTCTTTGCGGAAATCCCAGCTCATATTGACAAGCCATTTGCGGCCATCTTCATCATGGAACAGCGAGGGGTCGAAACCGGTGCTGTTGAGCCGGATCGGTTCCGTCCACGGGCCTTCGATGGCCTTTGCGGTGATGAGATAATTATCGAGGTCTTTGAAAACACCCTGATGACCGTAGACTACCGTATAAATCAGATAAAATGTGCCTTTATCATACGAAAGACACGGTGCCCAGATACCGCCTCGGGATGGGATGCCGCGCAGGTCGAGATTCGTGAGCGGATGGGTCAGCAGCCGCCAATGCACAAGATCGCGCGAGTGGTGAATCTGCACACCCGGAACCCACTCGAAAGTCGAAGTGGCGATGTAGTAGTCGTCCCCGACCCGCAGAATCGAGGGGTCGGGATTGAAACCGGGCAGGATGGGGTTTTGAACGAGCTGCGTTTTCATAATTTGCCTCCGATGATTAAGGTTGCGGGTGTTTTTATAAGCAACTGCCAGAGTCGGGCGTGCAGGTTTTGGGCTTTGGCGGGAATGCCGTTTATGGCGATGATCGGTTCGCTGTTCGAGAGTAATAAGAGTTTTCCGGTTCCCGTGGTGCGGCAGGTGATGCCGTGTTCGGTCTGTTTCAATTCTGAAATTTTACCACCGATATAGTCGAGAATCGAGGGGTTTTGATAGGGCGTGCCGTAAACCGCCGTCATATGGTGTTCGCCGGAGGTATAAAATTCTTTGGGAATCGTGCAAGCGCCGAAAATCGGAACATTGTCCACGATCAAGTGCGAAAAATCGCCCATGCCTGTTCGGTCGAAACTCCAGCGGCCCCCGTAGGCCCAAAGGCCGTCTATTTTCGCGGACAGTCCGCCGGGCAGAACCGTGATCGTACCGCCGTCTGTCACAATACCCGCAAGGGATTCGAGGATCGTTCGGTACAGACCTGTGGCGCAGTTGAGATTCCACGCCTGCCCGAATTTTGTCCAGCCGGTTTCGGGGTCGAGGTCGTCAAAATCGGCGAGCTCCATGACCGCACGGCAACGATTCCACATGCGGCAGATCGTTTTGACATAACGGCGGGAGATGTCGAGAAAACGTTCATTATCTCCGTAAGCAAGGGCGCCGTACCGCATCAGTTTGAGCGCATGGATATCCCAGTGCAGATACCACGAATGGTGGACGCTCTCGGTGTGAGTGTGGGAATCGGATGCGGGCAGCGTGCGGATGCCCAAATCGGTCAGATAATTTTGTCCGATAAAGTCCGCAATTTGACCGATTTTCGGCAGATACAGCGCAAGGCCTTGCCGGCTGTGTGCGGCGAGATAATCATAGAGCGGGTAGATTTGATTGGGATTGCCGTGATCGTCGAGTCCGTCGAGCAGACCGCCGGTTGCGGGGTTGAAAAAGGCTTTCAGATAATTTGATTCGATCAGATCGGCGGTTTGAGCGGTAAGTTCGGCGGTTTCACTATCATTACAGGTGGTTGCGATTTCGGAAATCAGACGGGCGGCGAGATAAAACGCGCCGGTTTCAATCGAGGTGACGCCGGTTTCGGTTCGCCCCATTGCGCGGGGGTTATCGGGGTAGAAGCCGAGACCTTTAATAAAACCGCGGGAATCCGCTTTTTTCTTCAATCCGTTCCAGAGCTCCAAAACCGTCGGATAACACTCTTTTAAAAACAAGGCATCACCGGTTTCGCAAAAGTGCTGATATATCAGCGAGATCAACAGGCAATCGACAGCGCCGAACTGCATGGTCTGCAAGACCTCATAATCGCGGCCGTAACGGTGCGGCACACTGCTGTCACGCCAGCGGTGGGTGAGGAAAAATTCGATGATTGCCCGTTGCCCCTTGAGATCGCCCCATTTGGACAGTTCGTGGGCGGTGACGAGATTGTCCCAACCCCAGACCCAGTAATAGCTGCTCGCCGAGGCCCTTGTCATGCCGCTTTTTTGGGTGGCCGCCTGCACATAACCGGGCAGAGCATTAAAAATTTCATCAAGTTCGGTGTAGTCGTTGAAAGTGACAGAGGGTTGTTTTCCGGCGATTTTTTGATAGCGTAAAATCTGCTGTTTGGCAGCCTGCGAATAGGTGTTTTGAAAGCGCGCCGATTCGGCTTTGGCTTCTTCAACGCTGTCGCCGAACGAAAGGTTGAAGCGGATGGAGTTTGATTGAGCGGTAAAAGTCAGCGTATAAATGCCGTTTTCTTCGGTGGTTTGAACCGGATGAGCGCTGTCGAGAATTAAAACGGTGCGGGAATTGATGAAAAGCTCATCACTGTTTTTAACAGATTCGATCATCGGGGGAAGAACATCAAGGTTATTGACATCGAGCAGTGGGTCGGTGCCGAATATTTGGGTGTGTTGTGAGACTGGCACCAGATAAGCGCCTTTTTGTGAAACCCAATCGCTGAGCTTATAATGGTTTTCGCCGGTAAAGATCAGCGGAAAATCCCCTGTTTCTCTTTTCCAGACCATATGCCCGTGGACATTGGTATTCAGGGTACCGGAGTTGAAGCGGAGGGAAAAAGGTTTATTTTCTGTCAATTCGATATTGAAAAAGATGGATTTGCCCTGTGCCATGGCGAACAACTCACCTACAGAATGCTCGTTTTGAAGCAGTTCGGCGAAACAGCACCAAGGGGCGGCTTCGTATTTACCGAGGGTGAGCGGAATAAAGCCGTTTTGGGAAAATCCGAATTGCAAGGCGGGAGATGTGGTCGAACCGGTCAGAATTTGGGCGTTGCGGCTGACCGGCTGCTTGCCGTGATAATCCAGCCCCGAAAGACCGGTTTTGCAAAATCGCGCGGCGATGACCGCGTCGGTGATCCAGTTGTGCGGCACTGAGAGCCCCGCAAAGCCCGCCGGATAACGGATGGGATGGCTGCCGAGAAAAGATTTATAATCCATAGGCGCGCCTCACTCCGAAAAACGGAGAAGTTCCGTTTTGCCGCCATGCCGCCATTCGACACCGGAGAGATTGGGCAGCGGTGATACGGTGCCGATGGTTTCACCGGGTTTATGCGGATAAAGGAAGGTCAGGTAGGTGGAATTCGGGGCACAGGAGGTGCGCAGCAGGGTGATTTTCTCGCCCATCGGTTTCATCTCGCCCTCCCACATCCAACGGAAATTGTGCCAGTCCATGCCGAATGCGCGCAGAAACATCGGTTCGTCGAGGCCGTTATAGCTCCATTGGAAAGTTTGGTTATCTGGGCTTCCGAAAGTATGAACTGCGATATCGACGCCGAATTGGCCGGTGAAGTCCATACAATTATTTTTGCGCTGCATATCATCCGCGAATAAGAGAAGGTTCTGATTAAAGGGCAAATTACCGGTCACGCGGTCGCGGATGAGTAATGCGCCGCTTTCCTTTTGCCATAAAAGATCACGCTGCCAGCGGTGAGGCGGAATCTGATCGGGCGGAGGTTGGCGGCGGAAGTTCCAATCGGGGTCGCGGGTCGGCCAGAGCGGCCACTCCTGAACGCGGTCGATGGTGACTTCCAAGGAGGTGAAATCGGCTTCGGGGGTCGAGGAGAACGAACACAGACGGCCCCGGCTTTCGTCGGTTTTGCCGTCGACGGAGATGCGGTTATGCAAAAAGGTTGCGTCGACGCCGGGAAAGTACTGGCTGCCGATATCGGCTAAAATCGGAACACCTTTTTCGTACCAGATCAAAGAGCCCTCGTCGTGGTCGTAGTGCATGGCGGCCTTGCCCGCTTTGAGCAGCAGATAACCGGTCTCGGAACGCATGCAGGCGCCGAATTCGGGGAATTGTTTACTCTCGGGCGGGTCGTCGGGGGCTGCGGGCAGATCGCGGTCGATTAATGCGAGGGTTTTGAAGGTGGAATTGAGTTCGCCGCCGGCGTTGATGACCGGTTCCCCAGCCCGATTCCAGGCGCGCATCATTCGAGCGGAAAAAGCGGGGTTTTCGCGTGCGAGATTGGCTGCCCAAGCGAAGATGTTTTGAAAGCTCTGGGTCCAGTAGTTGGCGGCGGTGTCGCCGACGGTGGGCAGCATATGGATATTGCTGCGGATATCGAGCGGGGTTTGAATCGCGGCCAGAAAATCCATGGTCGACAGAAAACGGGAGTCGGTTGAAAAGTCCCGATAACCGCTGTTTTTGAGCGCGGTAAACAGTAAAATCAGATAATTCATCGAGTAGGCCTGATAATTCGGGGCCTCGATCCATGCGCCGCCGGGATAGACCGCGTAATCGAGTTCTTTATCGAGTTCGGTCTCGGCATAGGCAGCCCAAGCATCGGCGTCGGGGTGGCCTTTCAGCAGGCAGGCGAGGGTGCCGAGCGCTGAAAAATGATCGCTGTGGAA
Source organism: Oscillospiraceae bacterium (assembly GCA_035380125.1). NCBI lineage: Bacteria > Bacillati > Bacillota > Clostridia > Eubacteriales > Oscillospiraceae > Oscillospiraceae bacterium. Next base: position 41,217 of record DAOSWV010000021.1, on the reverse strand, counting down.
ATTGCGGTTACCCTTGGAAAATCCGGCGCTCTCCGGCGGCCAATAGTCGGGGTCGGCCATACAATGGGCGATAAAAGCGAATTGCCGCAGGATATCGGTTTTTTCCTGCGATGAGACCGACAGAGAATCGGCAATCAGGTCGAAGTCGAGGGCGACCAGGCGGATGGGGCGGCTGAGGCGGATGCAGACCAGTTCGTGCAGGGAATAGCCGAAGCCGGTGAGCAGCAAAATTCGGGTGCGCAGCCACTCGGCAATCTCGTTTTTCGCAATTTCGGCATAGGTCTCGTCGCCGGTCAGCAGATAAACCCCGGCGGGGTCAAAGCCGTTGGGGTCGTCCTTATGCACTTGCAATGTCTCTCGCAGCCAAGGCCAGTTTTGAACCTGTTTGCGCAGCTGGGGAACGTCTTGGCTTTGAAGCAACAGGTGTGGATGGGTGTCGGCGGGTGTCCAATCACATTGCCGGCGCAGAGTATTTTCGAGGGATGGGCCGCCGTAGACCGCGCAGAGGGTATCTGCGTAATGAATTTTACCGATCGGGTTTTTCAGCATGTTTTCCCAGTTTTGATAGGCGGAAGTCAGTTTGACGCCTTCTATCAATGGGTCATCAGAGCGGAGCGAAAGCACCCAGACGCGCGAACCCTCGGAAACGGGCAAGTCAATTTGATTGGGTTTGACCACAGGACCTACGGTTTTGCCGTTTTGCCACTGAGAGGCGCAGACGGGAACGACGCAAAGAGAGATTTCGTTTTGATAATAAAGCTGCATCAGGGTTGCGGTGTCGGTATCCCAGGTGTAAAAGGGCTGCAGACGGATGGCGTCGTCGGTGCTTGGGGTATATTCAATCCGCTTCCACTCATCCGTGCGGCCTTTTTCGGCGAACGGCGAGTGCATGCGGGCGTAAATTTTTTCGGGAGTCCGGTCGGAGCGCAGTGTGAATTGCAAAGGTTCTTTGCAGGAGAACGACTCGATGATTTTAATATCTGCCGTATCTTTGAAAAATTCGAGGGTGATGTGCCAGGTGTCGCCGTTTTCAAATATGTAGTTTAAATTTGCCTCGACCGTAAGCGGGCGGCAAGTCAGATCGGTTTGCAGCATTGTGCCGCAAGGTATGTTTTGAAGTTCACCTGAAAGGCGGAGAGATTGATTGAAAAATCGCAGAATCGGTGACGGCGGGATTGTATAAGAGCCGCCGGACGGGAGGTCACAGGTGAATTCGGGGGTGCGGATGGAGAGAAAGCCGATTTCTTGAATGATTTCGGCAAAACAGGCATGCAGTGTTTTTATTTCGCGGATATCATATTCGAGCGTCTCGTTCGGGTTTAAAGAGAGCATCAAGCCGACAGTCAGAATATTTTCGTGCAGATCGAGAAAGTCGGCGGCGACCGGTGCGCCGGAGGACTCAAACAAGGATAATTGATCGAGGGAGACAGTGGTTGTGAGCGTGGTTTGCAGACGGACATACTGCCGAGGCCGGAAAATGCCCAGCGGTTCTCGGATTGTCAGTTTGCCGACTGTCAAAATGCTGCCTCCGTCACGGTGATGTCGAATGTGAAAATATCTTTTTCGCCGTTTTGGTCGGCGACGGTGATCATAAAATTGTTTATGCCCTTGTCGGCAGATGTCGGCGTGCCGTGCAGGTAGCCGTCGTAATCGCGGATTTGCAGCCACGCGGGGCCTTGGATCGAAAAAGTGAGCCGCTGGGCATGGTGAAAACCGGTGTACATCGGTTTGTCGGGCAAGCGGTTATAGAACAGTTTTCCGAGTGAGCGGACGGCTTTGACATAGACGGCGTATTCGCTGCCGACACGGGCGGTGGTTTGGATGGAATTTTCGAGAATAAACGGGTGCGGCAGAGCCACACAAGGCGTCGGAAGACCGCCGATGCCTGCGGCGTTGATCGCACGGATGCGATAATGGCCGTAAACCCAATCGGCTTGCGTGAGTTCGAGTTCGGTATTCGGCGTGATGCAGATCAGATTTGCGGGGTAAATTTCGCGGATTGCAGGAGAATCGGTGCGGTGCGCCCAGACCTCATAGGGGGTATGGCTCGGGGTGAAGCCGTCCTCGTCACTGCCGTAGACGGCATAGGTGAGATTTTCACCGGCGGGCTGCCAACGCAAAAATAATTTACGATCTTTTTGAATCAATTCAAGATCGGCGGGAATGGGCGGCGCATCCCAGATAAATGATTCGGGTTCGCTCCACGTACTCCAAATACCATCGGCGGTTTTGCCGCGTACCCGCCAAAAATAAGATTTTAAAGGCGGCAGAATCAATGAGGGGTCAATAGTGAGTTCGGGTTTTGTTACGCGTTGGTGGAAGATCGGCGCATACGGCCAAGCGAAATCGGCGCGGTCGCTGAGGAGGAATTCGTACTCGGCGGCGCCGTTTTCTTTCCATCGGAAGGGCTGGCCGGGGATAAAAGAGAGAAGTTTCGGCGGCGTTGGCGGAGAAACGGCGGACTCGCGGCAGATATGCGTAATTTTTAACGTGCTGTTCGGGTCGGCGCGCAGTTCGAGCGTGTTTTTGCCGGAACGCAATGCGGGCAGAGACGGGCGGCAGACCTGAAACAGAAGTTTGATTTCGTCAATTTTAAAATCGGCGTCTGCCGATTCTATGATCAATGTGCAGTGGTGGCTTGTTTTGGCGAAAGCATTGCAGACATTCTTGAAATCGAAGGAAAATTCGCCGGGCTGCGTGATTGAAAGATGGTTTTTCCCGGAGGCATGCAGAAAAACAGCAAGCTGACCGGAATTCAGTTTACCGTGGATGTAAAGCCCGGTGATCGGCCAGGGGCAGTCGTCCCAATAAACATAGGATGATTGATCTTTTTTCAGGGCATGGCTGCATGCCGCGCCGAGAAGCCGTTTTTCGCCGGAGACGAGATTTTGGTGCGGGAGCTTTTCGCCGATGAATTTATTATAATAAAAAACCAACTGCTGGCCGGGTTGGAGGGTAAAGGACATGTCGCGGGGATCCGTATAAGAAGAGATTCTGTCAGTGCGCCAGTGATCGCCGCTGCCGAAAAGAGAAGCGAGTTCCCCGATTTCGACCGGACCTGCACGGCGGGTCAAAAAAGAATCCAAACAAAGCTGTTCGTGGGATGCGACTTCTCCGATTTCGTCGAGAATAAAAGCGCCTTTGAAAAGGTGTCCGGCGTTCGGGTAGAGCGCGTCGAAATAACGGCTTTTCCCATCGAAAAACAGTTCTGTGACCGCGTGACTGCCGTCGGAAAGCGAACCGGTGCGGGTCGGAATACCCGCCGCGGCAGCAAGCAATGCCAATGAGCCGTTAAAACTCCCGCAGGCACCGCTGCCGAAACCGTTCAGAAAACGGATCAGCGAAAAATCGGGGCTGCGAAAATCCTGATCGGGCCAAGTGATGCCGAAGGTGAGATATTGCCTCAGAAACTGCCAGAGGGCAAGGGCTTTTTCACGGTCGGTGTTGTATTGCCCGCAGACGGTTTTCAGTAAACCGGGTAGGGATGAAAAATCGCACCCGTTTGCAGTCAGGGCATTCACCTTGACCGATGTGGCGGTGGGATTTTCGAGAATCAAGGCGAGGTTATTTTGAAAAGCGGGCGGGTCCGAGGGTTCGGCGGAAGTGTTTAGACTGTCGATGGTTGTCTGTGTCAAAATTCGATATTGACAAAATCCGCTTGAATCCGTCGTCAGGGTTTCGGTATACTGCTGTGCAGCGGCGTCAGCGCAAAGCGAGCTGTTTTCGACAGCGTTTTTCGGAGTTGCCGGAGCTTGCTGTTTTTCCGGGTTTTCACGCGTCGGTTTACTCATGTGATTTCTCCCTTGTCGCTTGCTTTATCAATATTTTACCACGGTTCGGCGTTTTCGGCAATCGGCTGATTGTCGTTTTTTATGATTGTGAAGATTCCGGCGGGAAAAACAGATCGGAGATCTGCAGGGATCCGGTCACATGTTCGGCAAAAAGCGCCGGTCCGAATGCGGTTTCGACCGGCTTCGGCGTAAACGGTTCTCCGATGACAAAGGGCTGCTGCGCGTTGAGTAGGAGTTCCAGCCCTTGAAAGTCGCCGTCGAGCGGAAGCACATAAATTGAAGCGTCCCGAAGGCCGTTGACCTCCAGTTTGTGCCGTTGGCGGTAACTGACCGGCGCGCGTTCTTTGCACTGCAAAACGCCGCCGACAGACTGACGGACGAATACGCGGCACGGGGCGTGAGCTGCGCGCGGCAGGCGATAGACCGAACGGCCGTTTTCCAAGATGGTCTCGAAACCGGTCAGAAGCGGTGCGCCCAAAGGTGTATTGAAATGAATATCCGTTGTGGTATCGGGATTGTAAGCGGAGAGCCAAAGAGCATTGCGGTTTCGGTGCAGGGTGATGACCGGAGCAGGCGTTTGCGGCGACCGCAGCACAAATCGGGTGCTGTAACCGAATTGTTCCGCGGCCAGCGCAAAATATCGGGCGAGCGGCGCGGTATCTTGGTCGGTTTCCGCGTTGGCAGAGGATGACCCCCGGCACCAGACAATTCCGCCGCCGTTTCGGTTCGGATCGGAAGTATGGGATAAGACGACGCGCGCTTGATCGTTTTGACGGACTACCGCAAGAGCGGAGAGGTTCGGCGAGCCGTCCGTCGATTCGGTGACGCCGCCGTCGGTTAAAACGCCGTCGTAAAAGAGCCGCGAAGAGTAGGTTCCGGTTCGGAAAATATCACCTTTAAAATGGGTTTCCAGTGCCATTTCACCGGTCAGGGGCGATTTGTTGCGAATTTTTAAGGCGTTTAACAGTTTTTCATCGGCGGACGAGAGCGCGCCGTACAGCATGATTTGGCCGCCGTTTTGAACAAAACGCAGAAGTGCATCGTTCAGCAGGCTGCTGTTTGCGGGTACGGGAACCACGAGAACCGAGTGCCGCAGAAAATCGGGACTATCGGCGAAAAGGCGGATAAAATCGTCGGAGGCGATTACGGTGTTGAGCGGAAGTCCGTTATTGATGGCCTGCACGATGAACCGATCCTCGAAAAACAGCTTGGCGATATTGCCGGAGGCGTTTTCGTGGTATTCGTTAAACGGATAGACCCAGACGAACGGGGCGGGTGCGTCGGGTGCAGTCTCGAATCCCTTAAGCAGGTGCGGGATGACCTCGTTGACGCAGTTTTCCGGCATTTCACCGAGGGAATTGTCGACGGTCAGCAGGTTCAGATGATCCGGCGTCACGGTCTGCCCCTGCGGGTTGATGCGGGATACCGAGAGCGGCAGATAGATGTCGTGGGGTTGGCTTTCATAACGATCCAGCCACGGGCTGTTCATCCACCACGGGTCGTGGAGATAAAAGCGGAACAGATAGCTGTCGGGATCGTTTTCGTAGGCGGGCAGTTTCGCGATGTGCGACAGGTAGCCCGCCAGTTCCAGCCCGAAATCGCCGTTGATTGCCGCCCAGGGCGAGTTCGGCGGGGCCAGAATGTTGAAATCGCCCGCGTAGATTTTTTCAAGATTGACCGCGTCGGTCGCAAAATCGATTCCGGTAGTCAGGTTGGTGCCGCGCGTTTGGACGGGCAGGTGAAATTCGCTGCGGAACAAGCGCCAGAAATCGAGAATGCGTCGTTGGGTTTCTTCGATTTTTTCGGGATAAAAGGTTTTGCCGTCGAAAGTCGCGCCATTGACGTTCCAGGTCTCGGTTCCGAAGCCGAATCCGTTAGAGAGCCACAGATAGTCAAACCCCAGATCGGTCAGAAACCGTTGCGCTTGTTTTCCGAAAAACGTGCCGAACGGCGTGTTATCCGGGATTCCGTCGGGATAGGCGGCGTATGCGTGGGAATCGGCATTGAGCGTCGCATAACAACAGACCATGCTTTTTTGACCCATGGAGGCGCCGACGCAGATTTCGCGGTGGCGGTTGTATTTAAAGTCGGATTTGGCGAATTCGGGGCCGGGGTCGAAGGTCTCGCCGACGAGGATCGGCTTGCCCGTCGCTTCGGTTCCGATCCGTTTCAAGGTGGTAATCAGACGTTTTAAAAAGCCGTTGGTGAAGGTCGGCGGGTTTTTGGTGTAGAGGTACCAGCGGGTGTGCAGGCCGACGCCGTCGGGATCGGTCTCTTTATTCAGGTTCAAAAGCGGATTCGCCCCGCCGATATAGCGGCACCATTCCAGTTCGGCGTCTTCGCGGCCGTCGTAATCGAGAATCTCACTGCCGTCTGCCGTCCACAGCAGCACGCAGACGGTCTGCGCGTGTTTGGTCAGCGGTTTCCACGCCTCGAACAGTTCTCGGCAGACCACCTCGACATCGTTTTGGTCGGTCGAGTGGAAGGGTTTTAAACTCATTTCCAGTGTGACGGCTTTTAAGGGTTTCATTTTCGGCTCCTCGTTTTCGGGCGTTTTTATCGGGTTTCGGTCGCGGTTTGAGATTAAAAACATTTTACCACAGTACAGCTTGATCGGCAACCCGAAACGACAGAGGCGCATTGACATGAAATCAAGTTTTATGGTAATATAAGCCAGATTGTGATTTCGGCAAAGGGATAGGGACGGGCGAACTAGAGTTTTCAGGCGAGGTGTGACCGTCGGTATAGAAAAAGGGGACAAGACGATGAAAAGAATCATTATGATTTGCCTGGCGCTTTTTATGGTTTTAGCCGGATGCGGACAAGCGGAGGTTTCATCGGCCGGTTCAAACATTGAATCGTCTGAGCTGGAGACAAGTTCGATGGTGAGTTCATCTGCGGAATCGGTGGTTTCGCAGGAGGCGTCATCTGAACCGGAGATCATAACACAATATACTTATGATGAGGGCTGTGTTTTTATAAGAAATAAAGATCAAGGATACGGCGTTTTAACAGACGGGAGAGAAATTCCGGCTTCTTCGGAGTATGAATCAGAAGTTGGCGTATACCGCTGCCAGTCGGTAACAGTTCAGGTGTATTCGAATGGAAAAGAAGAGATCATTGGAACCTCAGAACAATATAAAACCTATAATATCGCGTCATGGGATAATCGAGAGGAAGCACCACAGAAATTTGTTCAATACATTTTGGAAAGCTATATGAACACGGGATGGCATTGCGCTATCTCGGATTATAAAATTAACGATATCCAGGTAGAATCGGGCCTTGAATCCGGTTCGATTATTTTTACGGTGAATTACACAATAACACCGGCACCGTATGCCATCTCTTTTAAAACATATCAATACACATCTGGAAAAGCCGATCAGGAATCACTCACTATTACCCAGCGCATCACATTGGTTGAATATTATAAGGGGTGGTATTCGTATACTCGTGATACCGATCTAATTTACCCTTATCTGAAAGAAAGCCAGGACTACGGTGAATATGAAGACAGAACTGTATTGTTATATGAGACAGACAGATTCACTTATACTTTTATAAGAACTTATGCAGAAGAGCAAGATCCGAATGATTTACCGCAGTTCATCGGAACCTTGGAGCGCTATGATAAAACCAATGGCAGTGTATATGTGGTTTGGCGGACGCAGACGGTCACGATGGGATTTCTCGCACAATATGGAGACGATATCTATTTTTATGAATATGATTGTGGTAATTTTACCTGGTTTGATTGCGGGTTTATATGTATTTCCGAAAAAAACGGTGAAGTGATTGAAACAAAGGAATATCTGCGTTGTGCGGTAACCGATGAGTATATTTGTTGTGGAAATTATAACGACGATTCGCAGTTGATTCTTTATGTTTATTCCATGAAAGAGAAAAAATTTGTACACATTTGGGAGGATGCGATTCTTAGCTGTGACGATACAGAGTATACATGCCAGTGCATCGATGGAATTTTAATGTGGTACGATTTTGATTATGAGGAGAAATGGCATCATTTTAACATTGAGACCGGAGTTGATATAATGACGAATACTTATTGGGAATGGAGTCGTGAGGGATAATATGAAAAGAGCGTTTGCGGTATTGTTGTTATGTTTGATAACACTGAGTGGATGCGGACAGGCGAATGTTTCGGAGGAAAATGAGTCGGCACAAAGCGATACCTCGAAGCAGGTAATTGTTTCGGAAAGCTATTCTCTGGTTCAAGGCGATATATCCGAATTGATTGAAAGCGAACCGTCGACGGTTCCGAAGAATATATCGCTGACAGCGGGACTGCCGTATACATCGGAGGGCAAAATTGACTTTGAAAAAATCGCATTAGGATATAATTTGATTTATTCTGCCGAAGCAGAATATCATGGCGATTTTGATTATAAAGAGGCATTTCAGATCGTTATGTATTTTGGGATTTATGATTTTACGGAACATGTGAAAAGTCAACTCAAGCCGTATTTTAATGAGGACGAGTGGTGTATCACGCTGCCGGCGGACGCAGTGGACGAGTATATACTCTCGAAATTTGGCGTCTCCGTCGACCGGTCGCTAATTGAAGAATACAACTCCAAAACAGAGACCTATCTGATTTATCCTTTCGCGGGAGAATATTATTACGAGACTGAAGTGCTGTCGAGCAAGACACTTGGAAATGGACAATATGAGTTTTATATCAAGACCACAGGAGAACAATTGAATGAAGAAGGGACGCCGGTTCAATCGTGGGTGCAGCGGTTTGTGATCGATTGCACGAGTGATGATTATAAATATATCTCCGTGAGTTTGGAAGAAACCGATACGCATTGAATGATTGTTAGAAAAGAGGGATCAGAATATGAAAAAGGTGATCGTAGTTGCTTTGGCGGGTTTGCTGTTGTTGAGCGGGTGCGGACAAGCGGAGGTTTCCGTGAACAGTTCAAGCGCGGAATCGTCTGTGGAATCGGTGGTTTCGCAGGTGAGTGTTGAATCTTCAAATCAAACAGCAGTCGTTTCAGAGAGTCAGAATACGCATGAAATTGTTGGTGATGATATCTTTGAAGGCGACAGATACGTATCTCCGGAAATTCCGGAAGACACCTATTCGTTGATTCCTGAACGGGCGGCTCCGGTTAAGGACGACGCTTACTGGGAAGCGCTTTTAAACGATGTAGAGGAATGGACGGGTGATGATACACTTGAGGAGATATTCATTAGCCTTGCCGGGACATTGGAGATTATTGGTCTCCGCGAATATAATTTTGATAAAATTGAAAAAGACAAGATCGGCTGTTATGATGAGATGATTTTTGTTGCTTTGAGTTTCTCAACATTTGAAGAGTGGGAAGGAGAACTTGACCTCACTTGTTCACACAAATTTTATAAAGAAGAGATTATTGATAAATATGTATATTACCTGTTTAATCAGAAAATTGATTTTATGAAGGTGACCGGATATTCGCCGAGTCAGGCAGGGGTATGGGCGAATGAATTCGGCTACGGCGGCGGCGGTCGGGGACCTGAGATTGATCAGATTGAAGATACCGGAGATGGAAATTATACGGTTTTAATGACTTTTATCGATGAAGAAGATAACCATTTGCTTTGGAAGAGCGAGTATAAGTTTACGGTTGAGGGTAAACGGATTATTGTGAACTCGATTGAGATTTTAGAGATATATGACCAGGATTGGTTTTGAGACGGGATTGCTTAAAACGCAGGGAGAAATCGTATGAAAAAAATAATGAGGTTTGCTTTGGCGGGTTTATTGATGATCGCGGGTTGTGCGGGGCCGGGAACGTCGGGCGTGGGGTTAGATATTTCAGAAATTTCAGAGACACCGGTGGCGTCGCAAGTGTTTTCAGAACCTTCGGTATTAATACCGGAAGCATCTTCAGAGTTGTCTACAAGATCGGCGGCTTCGAAAACTGTGTCCGGAGAAACCGAAAAGATTGCAAGCGCGATAATTTTTATTTTGGATCAGAATAATTATAAAGCAGTGTCTTATGACGGAGAAATGATTCAGTTTTGGGGTTTGGGCAGTGAGATGCAATCAGGAGACAGATTGGAAAATGTCCGTATTAAGAAAAATTTCGCTGGAAATTGGTATGTGGCAGATGATATCAATCATTATTCGTGCAGATCACAATCGCCGATTGCCGCGGAGCAGGATAAAGCACCGGAGGTTTTTTGCCGATATTGGTTCGCGGGCAAACTGTTCAACGGACAAGGCGACGCGCTTTCGGATTATTCAATAAAGAGAATTACCGTTCTGGATGGTGGTAATGAACATATGATCCGGTTTCGTGTGGTGTATACCGTAACACCGGCACGGTACGCCACTAAGTTTTCGTGGTATCGTCTATATGAAGATAAAAAATTCGGAAGCATGGAACCTTCAAAAGAATTGACGGCGGATGTGACGCTGGTCGGTACCGATGGGCTGTGGATGCCGGTCAAAGAAACGATCTCGGAAATAAATAATTGGAATACTCCCCATGAAGTTTATCCGGATTATCTCTATGTAGCACCTCTTATTAATGTTCATTTCCAGAGCGATAAATACACCTATTATTCGGAATACCGGGTGGCTGTGGATAAAGATGGCACGAATCAGGAGAGCACAACACTGACCACGGTTTATGCATATCGAAACAGTGACCAAAAAGTGACTCCGGTGATTAAAGATATTGAGAATATGGAACTGGAGTTCTTAGATAAGGCCGGAGACAAAATAATCTTTTCATCCACTTGGCATCATCCTGAGGGAGAACCGGGCAGCGGACCGATTTATGTGATGGACGAAAGCACCCTAAAAGTTAAGGAAATCCCATGTGTTTGCATTTATACCGTCAGCGATCAGGGGATATATTACGGCGAGAGGTATAACGATGAGTATTACTCTCAATTGTGTTATTATGACTACGCCTCCGATAAAATCACAAAACTGCCCGGAGCATGCAAATCTCTCAGTGACTATCCGGTCATCAATGAGAGTACGCCCTTTTGCAGTTATGAGGGGAAATTGATCTGGTTTGTCGGAGATAAGTGGTTGTGTGTGGGGCCTGATTCCGATATGGTCTCCGAATACGTGTGGAAGTGAGTGCGACAAAATGGAGGAGCGCTTATGAAAAAGATCGTAACAGGTTTATTGTTCGTGTGCCTGCTGGTCGGATGTGCGGCGACAGGTGGGACTAGCTCGGGAATTTCGTCTGTTCCAACTTCACATCGTGCAAGTTCGGCGAGTTCTGCGGCTTCGATTGTCTCAAACAAGACTTCGTCCGCAGCAAGCAGCACAAGATCGTTACCATCTGAGGTTTCGTTTGCGGTCAGTATTGATTTTACGGGGCTGAGCGGCAATGAATATTATTTGGCGTGTCTTGAAGCGGGAAAATATGACGCCTTTGATATCAGAATCGGCGATCCGATCGGAAATGCCGAGAATGAATTCGGAAAGGGGGAACCGTATTATTACGGGCTAGGCGCGGATTGTTATTACTTCGAGAATGCGAATGTGACGGTAGCTTATGTAGAGGATTATATGTCATACCGAAATAAAATCTTGTTTATTGATATCATCGGAGTGGAAGGTGAGGTCACGGTTTTTGGCCTGACAACCGGAAAATCAACCCCGGAGGATGTTCAGGTAATTTTCGGTGAGAACCACAATATCGAGCATCATTCATACGGTTCTTCCTGTTATAATGAAGATGTTTATGATGAAGGGGAAGATTATGAAACGTTTGGTTATTGCAGTGATAACGGAAAACATTACATCAGATTTTTCTTTGAAAAAGGTAGTTTGAATTATATATCACTGGGGACGACATTTGCCGGAATTAAATACTGATATTGAATTGCTCCGACAGGTAAGAATGAAAACTAATTGACATTTCGTTGAGGTATCCGTATAATCTGGTAAGAATAAGCAAAGGGGTGCGGGAAATATGCGCATGAAAACCATCTATGCAAGCGAGACCGGGGCGAAACTTGACAGCGACGTTTATACCGGCGGAGGGACCGACGATACTGCGGCGCTGCAAAAGGCGCTGAATACGGCAAATACCGAGGGCGGCGTACGCCTGATCATGGACGGCGCGGCATTGATTACCGGGCTGACGGTCTATTCCAACACGACCATCGAATGCCTCAACGACGCCTGCGGGTTTTATCAGGCCGATAATTCCAATCAAGCGATGCTGATCAATGCGCACCCGTCGAAAGGTGAGCGGATTGACCGCAACATCAAATTGGTCGGCGGCACCTACAACCAAAACTGCCTGCATCAGGCGCACCATGTCCCGCCCGAAAAGCCCTATCCCGAGGGCGACTCGCTGGTCGTTCTGATCTCGTTTTTCGGCATCGAGAATTTATTGGTGCGCGACGTGGTCATCCGTAACCACCGCACCTTTGCGTTTTTAATCACCAACTGGGAAAAAATCGTGATGGAGAATATCCGCTTTGAGCTGCCGGATTATATCCGCTGCGGCAATCAGGACGGGATTCATGTGCAGGGACCCGGGCGGTTTCTGACGATTCGCAACGTACAGGGCAAGACCGGCGACGACATGATCGCGCTGAATGGCGACGAAGAGGCCAACGGCGAGGAACGCAACTGGATGCACCCGTATGCCACCGTCGGGCCGATGTCGGATATTGTCATTGACACGGTGTTATCCGATGACGCTTCGCAGGTCGTGCGGATTTTATCGCGTGAAAATCCGATTGATCGGGTTACGATTCGAAACGTCTCGGGCACTTACCGCAGTTTCGGATTTTATCTGCACGCGTGGGATCTGCGCAAAAAGGGCTTCCAAGGCGACTACGGCAATATCTTTATCGAAAATGTCGACCTGCGGCAGACCGAGGCCGACTATACCTATACCAGACGGTTTTTGTTCCGCATCTCCGGCAAGCACAAGTGCATGACGCTAAAAGATATCTATTACCGCGACCCGACCGACGACCGCTATCTGATTTGGCTCGAGGGCATCTCCGATATGAAGGGCATGGGATATGCACCGGCGCAGATCGATTCGCTGGTGATCGATGGGCTGCATATTCAGGATGAGGGTGACGCGCCGCAGACCTATCCGTATATCGCGGCCGAGGGCATGGTCAAACACATGGTCATCCGCAACAGCGAACTGTATTGCAAGGCCGGGAAAGAACCGGTGTTTTTGGCGACGGGTGAGGTGTCCGACATCGGGCGGCTGGCGATGTACAATGTGGTTTCGGAGAACGTCGGCACGCTGATTGACGACCCGGAGGGAAAAATCAAGGCGCTGGAACTGGACAGCGAGGACTGCGAGTAAGGGTTAGAACCTGAAAAGGTATTCACGGAGATCCGCAGGCTTTAATTAAGCCGAGATCCTTCGACTACGCGCAAAGCGCTTCGCTCAGGATGACATACACTGAGGACTGTGAGTGGAAGAAGCATAGGTAAGAAGATATGCGGCGGGCTGTGGTCAGCCCGCCCTACTTGTTTTTATCGGTTTTTTAAGGTATGATAGCAGGGTAAATCTTGAAACTATTTGTGAACGGAGATCAAGGGATTATGGCAAAACGGGCGGTTGTTTACGGGGCGGGGAAACTGGTGCGGTGTTTTATCAGCCAGATTCTGCACGCCAGCGGATATGAGATTGTGTTTTTGGAATTGGGCAAAGATCTGGTGCGCATGCTGAACGAGGCAAAACGCTATCCGGTGCGGCTCGTGACTAACGACGAGACCGTGGAATTTTACATCGACAGCTTCCGCGCCGAGGACAGTTCGCAGCCCGGGATTGCCGCAAAAGAAATGCTGGACGCCGATTTGATGGTAACCAGCGTTGGGGCGCGCAACCTGCAGTATATCGCGCAGCCGATTGCAGAGGGCATCAAAGCGCGCATTGACGCGGGGAAAGCGCCTTTAAACATCATTTTAGCCGAAAATCTGAACGACTCGGGCAACTATATGCGCGAGCAGGTATGCAAACACCTTGACGAAGCGACCATTGCGAAAATAGACGCAAACGTCGGATTTATCGAGGCCAGCATCGGGCGCATGGTGCCGGAACTGGCCAAGGGCGAAGCGGACGATCCGCTGTTGGTGCGCGGTGAGCCGTATGAGATTTTGCAGATCGACGGCGCGGCGGTGGTCGGCAAAAAGCCGGAACTGGTCAACACGCTGTTCTGCGACCCGATTGAGCCGTATATCCAGCGCAAATTGTTTGTGCATAACATGTGCCACTGCGCCTGCGCTTATCTGGCGGCGGGCAAATATGAATTTATCCACGAGGCCATGACCGATCCGGCGATTCGTTATTTGGTCGAGCAGGCCGGACTGGTTGGGGTGCGCTCCATCGCCGCCGAAGGGCAGATGGGCTATGATTCGCTGCTCGACTTTTTAATGAAGCTGCAATATCGGTTTTCTAATGTCAGTTTGCGTGACACGGTTGCGCGAGTGGGCGCCGACCCGGTTCGCAAGCTCGGCAACGACGACCGGATTACCGGGCTTTACCGGTTGGCCAAAAAACACGGTGTTGATACCTCGTTTTTGATGCCGGTGTATGCTGCGGCGCTTTGCTATCGCAATGAAGCGGACAAAGCGTCGATGCAGGTCAACGACGATTACAAAACAACCGGAGTGAAAGAGACGCTGAAAAAATATACCGAGATCGAATTTTCGGAAGAAGAAATTAAGCAAATTGAGACACAGATTGAAAATTTGCATAAAGGTGAGTTTACCGAACTTATCCGGCTGGCGGAATCGGCAAGAGCCAAGAACACCGAGACGACGTGAGGATGATATCAAAAAGGAGGTAAAACTTGAAAAAGGAAGAATTCGAAAAATACTATAAAAATGCAAAGCCCCTCTTTATTGATAAGGATGATTTAGAATCTATTAAACCATTAACAAAACAAAAATATCAGCCGGGCTTTGATAAATGGATTTTAAAATACGAAGCAGAAAAAGATATTGATGTATTTTTTAAAATCTTGCAATTTTCATATGCCGGTTATGATTATTATAAAGATAAAATTAACTTTATTGATGTTAAAAATCAAATATTGGCGGAGTTGCCTGAAAAAGACATAACGACTACAGACTTTGGGAAGGTAATTCATCATGCACTATACCCATATATAACTGATTCGCATTTTGTTTTTTTAATTGAGGGAGAGTATTCGTTCAAAAAGCTATACCGGGCTTATTTTACCGATTTGCTTTTAGAATTAAAAGATGATTCATATATTGTTATAAAAGGTAATGAAGACATTAAAGAAGGTTATTGTTTTTCATATAATCAAGTCAAAGATTATCTTTTTGAGACCTTGCCAGCAACAAATGGAAATAAAAGATACTTATTAGGAATCTATACATTGCAATTCCCTAACAATATCTCAATAAATGGATATGAGTTATTATTGCATCCATGTAAAACAGATGATATTCAACAAATAAAAGAAGGAGTTAAGATAGATATAATAAATGGTGTACCTATTGTACACCATTCCACATATAGTTTTAAATCACCTCAACCATCATTTGATGAATATCGAGAACTCGGTCAGAAATATAAAAATACCGAGTATTTAGTTTGGTCAATTTTATCAAATAACGGGGGGAATAGTGAATATCCTAAAAGCTTCATTATGGGGTTAAACGACTATGCTATATGGACTATGAGTGCCGCCGTACTTAATAATCCTTCTTTAGAGAATTTATTACCGTTAAAATCTTTTAAAATCTATGAGGAAGGCAGTATAAATTTAGCTTGCTCGAATTATAAGGGGACTTTATATATTATTCAAAACAAAAAAGTCGCTTCTTCCGGAGAATCAGCTATAATGTATGGGCGTTGTGTCAGAAATAAGGTCTTCGTAGGCAGTGCATCTATGGGATGCGGACAATTTGGAGATACGCTGCTATATAAACTGCCATACTCAAATCTCTTTTTTTCGATGGGATATAAAGTATTTAATATGAATGGGTTTGAGGAAGGGAAAGGAATCTATCCCGATTATTGGTTAGATAGTCAAGACCCAGTGAATGATGTAGTGAGATTTATTTTATTGCGTAAAGAATTATAAGTGATATTTTAGTGGCTTATTTGACAAGCCGCTTGTTTGTAAGTATAATTTCTATATATATTTGATATATTCAACTATAGATAGAAATCAGTTCAAAAACAAGGTTATTGTTTTCCGGATAGGGCGGATATAAGATGAAATCACAACGGCGCGGTTGTTTGATGAAAGGGGTCGAGCATATGACGGTTTATTTCGGAGAAAACCTCAAGCGGTTGAGAAAAGAAAAAGAGCTGACGCAGGAAAAACTGGCCGATTTTCTCGGGGTATCGTTTCAAGCGGTGAGCAAGTGGGAGCGCGGAGAGACCTTTCCGGATATCACGATGCTGCCGTCGATCGCCTCGTTCTTCGGAACGACGGTTGACGATATGCTGGGAGTTAATCGGGCGGAACGCGAGCAACGGGTGCAAAATTATATCGACGAATATTACAGGTTGTGGAAACCCGGGGAAATCGGTAAAGTGCGCGAAAAGATGAAAGAGGCGATCACCGAATTTCCGGGCGATTTCCGGCTGCTGGCACGGTATCTGAACGCGTTAATCGGTGAAAAAAACACGACAAACGAGGGCGCGCTTGAAATTTTGGATGAGGCACGGACGATTTATGAGAACATTAACGAGTACTGCACCGAAGACAGCATCCGGATTTGGGCGAAAAAGTTGATTTGCATGCTGTATAAGCGGTTGAGTTTCGTCGAAAACAGCGGGATTCAGCTCTCGGATATGGAGAAGATTCTTGACGAGATGCCGTTGATGCAGAACGGGCGCGACTATGTGGCGACTTTTCTTTATCCGCCCGGAGAACAAAAGAAAAACGCTTGTAAAAACGCAGTGCAGGAATTGATTTACCTGTTCGGCGGTGCGGTCAATAATGCGTTTTATTGGTCAAAGGAAATTTCGCCGGAGGAAAAGCTGGAAGCAGCGAAGACCGAGCTTGCCGTATATGAAATCGTCTATCCCGACGGCGATTACGGCAAGAGCTGGCTTCGTGCGATCAATACCTGCCTGTATGCGGGAAATTGGGCGTATCAGTGCGGAAATCCGGATCATGCGGTAGCATATTTGAAAAAAGGAGCTGAAATGGCAAAGAAGTTCGATGAACTGCCCGATCAGCTGGAGAAGAGTTCGCTGCTCACGAGAGGGTTGGATATCAAAAAGAGAGAAATTCCGGTGTACGGTGAGAATCTTCGAGAGCGTGCGAAGAAAGTGATCGGACAGTATACGTTTGAAGAGGAGTTCAGGGATTCAATCGGGTATAAAGAGGTTTTGGATATCTTGGAGGAATAAAAAGTCTGGGCGGGGAAAAATCCCCGCCTCGATTTTTTATAACCGAAAAGGGGGAATTTTCGGGCGGCCACATGGGGCCGCCCCTACGGTTGCGATGCGGGCGATTGCAAGTCGTAGAAAAATGACCACCCCGTCACTCCGTGCCACCCCTAAGGCGTCGCTGTCGACGCCTTAGAGAGGGGGATTTTTTTGAATACATACACAGATATACTCCTGTGGTTGCGATGCGGGCGATTGTGAATCGCCCTTCGATTATAGTGCGGGCGGATAATATCCGCCCCTATAGAAGATCACCGAGGTTGGCAGCGCGGATAGAAAGAACCGCTTTAAAGCGTTTCTCTTAAAGAATATTCCTGGCGAAATATTCTTCCCGTTTTATAAAGATCAACAGATTCTATTTCGCGTATGAAAACGGCGTCATAACGGCGGAACGGTCAAGACCGTTCCCTACAGAGAAAAAACGAGTGGGGAAACGCGGCTATGTAGCGATAGAATTCGCAGATTCTGCTTCGCGTTTGTGAGCGGGTACTGCCCGTCGGAGCGACGAGGTCGTCGCTCCCTACAAGACAATCACCAAGTATGGAAGCGCGCGCTATCGGGTGAACGGAACGCAGATTTCAAGACGCGTTTGAAACCGCCATGATGGCGGTGCGTATTGCAAGCGGCTTTAGCCGCATGCGGGTATCTCATCCGCCGGTTGCAAAATGGAGGGGTTTCGAATATAATAGGGAGGTGTGAAAACACGGATTTTAAAAATCCGTTTCGGAGGACGTTGATTCATGAAATTATTCGTTGATACCCCTGAAAATATCGCGCGCGCAGCCGCAAAAAAATACATAACGCTGCTGCGCGAGAAGCCCGACGCGGTGCTTGGATTCGCCACAGGATCGACGCCGCTGACGCTGTATAACGAGTTGGCGCGGCTGTACAAAACAGGGGAAATCAGTTTCAAACAGGCCAAAACATTTAATCTCGACGAATACGCCGGGATGAAAGGAATCGAAGAACAGAGCTACCGCCGGTTCATGGACGAAAATCTGTTTTCCAAAATCGACATTGCGCGAAGCAACACCCATGTGCCGTCCGGAATGGACATCGACGCCGCACCGCTTTATGATGAGGCGATTGAGGCGGCAGGCGGGATTGATCTGCAGCTGCTGGGCATCGGAAACGACGGGCATATCGGCTTCAACGAGCCGGGAACGCCGTTCGGCAGCAAAACCCACCACGTCAAACTGACTGAGATGACAAGGGAAGCCAACAAGCGGTTTTTCTCTTCCGTTGATGAGGTGCCGACGCATGCAATCACGATGGGCATTAAAACCGTGATGAACGCGAAAAAGATCATTTTTATCGCGTTGGGCGAAGATAAAGCAGACATCGTAAAGCAGGCGTTTTTAGGCGAAGTAACACCTGAAGTGCCGGCTTCGGTGCTGCAGTTGCATCCGTTTGTGGAAGTGTATTTGGACAAATCGGCGGCAAAGAAATTATAAGATCATCTTGAAAGTTTCACCGTCCGGTGCGAAGAAACACATGAAAAGGCGGTACAATCGGTATATCGGCGAAATCGCCGGAACACTTTATAAATCCATGATGTAAATTGAAAAAATATAATCATGAAGAGGGAGAGTGCCAATGGGCAAGTATTTCGGAACAGACGGATTTCGCGGAGAGGCCAACGTCGGCCTGACTGTAGATCACGCCTTTTTGATCGGCAATTATCTGGGTTGGTATTTCGGACGTGAGCACAAATGCAGCATTGTGATCGGCAAGGACACGCGCAGAAGCAGTTATATGTATGAGGCGGCACTGTGTTCGGGGATCACTGCGGCCGGTGCGGACGCGTATATCATGCACGTAACGACCACGCCGAGTGTCTCGTATGTGGCGCGCACCGAGGATTTCGACTGCGGTATTATGATTAGCGCAAGCCACAATCCGTTTCAGGACAACGGCATCAAGCTTTTAAACCGAAACGGTGAAAAGATGGACGCCGAGATCGAGGCCGAGATCGAACGTTATATCGACGGCGAGATCCCCCGGCTGCCGTATGCTACCGGTGAGAAGATCGGGCGCACCATCGACCATTATGCGGGCAGAAACCGCTATATCGGATATTTAATTTCGCTGGCAGTCAATTCATACAGGGGCAAAAAGGTGGGTCTGGATTGCGCCAACGGCAGCACCTGGATGATTGCAAAAAGCGTCTTTGACGCGCTGGGCGCCGATACTTACGTTATCAACAACACACCGGACGGCTTGAACGTCAACCGAAACTGCGGCTCGACGCACATTGATGGTTTGCGGAAATTTGTCGTCGGCAACGGGTTGGATATCGGATTCGCCTTTGACGGAGACGCCGACCGCTGTCTTGCGGTGGATGAAAACGGGGAAGTCGTCAACGGCGACAAAATCATGTACATTTGCGCGGCCAGCATGAAAAAGTTTGAACAGCTGGGCGATTCCAAAGTCGTTACGACCGTAATGTCGAATTTCGGGCTGTATAAGGCGCTCGATAAGCTGGGCATCGGGTATGAGAAAACCGCCGTCGGCGACAAATATGTCTATGAAAACATGGTCAAAAACGGCCATCTGATTGGCGGTGAACAATCGGGGCATATCATTTTCCGCAAATATGCCAACACCGGCGACGGGATTATTACGGCCATCAAAGTGATGCAGACGATGCTCGAGAACAAAACGCCGCTTTCCAAACTGACCGAACCGATGGTTGAATACCCGCAGGTGCTGAAAAATGTCCGTGTCAAAGACAAGGACGCGGCACTGAATGCCGCAGCGGTGAAAGAGGCGGTGGCGAAAGCTGAGGCACAACTGGGCGACAGCGGACGTGTCCTGCTGCGCAAGAGCGGTACCGAACCGGTGCTGCGCGTGATGGCGGAGGCGTCGGACGCAAAGGTCTGCGAGGAACTGGTGGACGGCATCATCGGTGCCATCGAAGGTGCGGGGATGTTGGCGTAACCGCGTCTCCGGGAAGATTCTTGTTTGCGAGATCCTTCGTTGCGTGTTTCCAAAACACGCTCCTCAGGATGACAGCTTTAGCGGAGGGATGAAAGATGAACTGTAAAACCGTTGACATGCTCGATTTGACCAAGACAAAAGCCGCACCGTTGCTGTTGGGCGTTGAATATCCCTGGGAAGCGCTTGACAAGCTGAAAAGCTTTATCCTCGAAATCGGCGCGTTTTTGCCGGAGAATGAGTATGATCACCCGCAGCCCGACGTCTGGATCGCGAAAGATGCCGTGATATTCGGATCGGCATTTGTCAAGGGACCGTGCATCATCGGGCATAAGACCGAGGTGCGGCAGTGTGCGTTTATCCGGGGCAGCGCGCTGGTCGGAGACGGATGTGTAGTCGGCAATTCAACGGAATTAAAAAATGTGATTTTATTCGATAATGTGCAGGTGCCGCATTTCAATTACATCGGCGATTCGATTTT
Organism: Oscillospiraceae bacterium; assembly: GCA_035380125.1. Classification (NCBI taxonomy): domain Bacteria; kingdom Bacillati; phylum Bacillota; class Clostridia; order Eubacteriales; family Oscillospiraceae; species Oscillospiraceae bacterium. Next base: position 20,608 of record DAOSWV010000021.1, on the reverse strand, counting down.
GGGCTATAAGGCGCATATGGGCGCGGGCGCGGTCACTTCGAACGTCAAGAGCGACAAGACCGACGTGGTTGTCAAGGACGGCGGCGAATGCCTTGCGACAGGACGGCGTAAACTCGGTGCGATTTTGGGTGATTTCGTCGAGGTCGGCTGCAACAGCGTGTTGAACCCGGGAACGGTCATCGGGCGTAACACCAACATCTATCCGCTGTCATGCGTGCGCGGGGTGATCCCCGAGGGCAGCATCTATAAAACCGGCGGTGTGATTGTGAAAAAGCAATAAAATAATACATATTGTATATATAATCGATAAAAATACCCCGTGTGCAGGATTTTAATCTGCTTGCGGGGTATTTTTTAAAAGTCGTATTGAATTATTAATCAGGGGCGGAGATGACGATGTAATATTTCCAGAGCTGTTTCACGGCGGTGACCACTTCTCCTGCCAGAAAGTAACGATCCTTCCCCTTGGGTGAACCGTCGGGAAAGAACCTATCCCATGTGTTGGGGTCATAGACTTCAAAATAAGTGGTGCCATCGATAACCCGATACCCTTTGACGATTATGTAATGGTTGCTGTTGTTGATACCGTATTTATTGATGCGCTGCTCCGAACTGAAATCGGCGGAGATGTATTCCATGTCCAGCAAAAGTATGAGAATATTGCCTTGATTGAGTTCCTTTTTAAAAGAGAAAACGCTTGCTTTTTCATAAGAGAAAGGAATATCGCTCTGCTTGAGGTAAGACCCCATCACTTTTGCAGTCCAACCTTTCCCTGATAAAATGAATTGCGCACGCGCTTCTTCGACGGTTTCGGAGAAATTTTTGTCGTACCATTTAGCAGCCATGACACAGCAGGCCGGACCACAGTTCATTTTGCTGTGGGTTCCGGAATCGTATTGGTCAACATACCACTCGTAATCCCGGCCGTTGCAGACATAGCGGGTCTCATTTTCGCCGAGCCCCCATTTTTCAAGATTCTCGGTGGAGATCGGTGTCCCGACATTTTTACCGCACCCGGTGTAAAATAACATCAAAACCGCAAAAAGAACCGTAAAAATATGGATGGCCTTTCTCATAATGAAACCGTTCCCTTTCTTGAGAGGATCGTTTTATATCTGAATCGTCATGCCGTCGCAGGTGGGAATCATGCCCTCGGGGACGAGGCGGGCGGTGCGTTCGGCGTGGGTGTCGTGGTGCAGCGTTCGGGACATATGGGAGAGATAGATTTTGGTTTCGGGCGTTGTGATGCCGAAAGTAGCGAATGATTTTAACATCATGCGGATCATCGGGATACTATTGTGTTCCGCCATGCGGTAATCGCCGTCATAATCACCGACCGTCGCGTCGAGGATCATCGCGTCGAAGGCGGCGTCTTTCAGATAATAATAACTTTGGTGCAGCATCCATGCGCCGTCGCAGCCGTAGAAAAACTTTTTGCCGCCGCGCTTGAAGATATAATGCAGTGGAAACGCGTCGTGGTTGGCCATGACTGCACTGACCGTGGTGTCGCAGCAGTCGTATTCGGTTTCGGGTATGATGCCGATGACATGCGCGCCCGGGAATTTGAAGGTCGCATCGGCACGGCACCAGATGCGCGGCTTAGCGCCCGACATGAGAAGCATCGAGACGGCTTCCGGGCGGAAGTGATCGTCGTGCAGGTGGGTCAAAAAGATGTCGGTGATGTCTGAAAGCGGCGTCTTTGCAATGAGCAGCGCATCGTCTGTATGCGGGCCGCAGTCGATAAGAATATGCCCGTCGACCAACACCGACGAACAGCGCCGCACATCGTCGTCAAAACGGTTTTTATAGGTGGTTTCGAGTTCCGGAGAAAAGTCGGCGGCACCGGTACCGAGGAATTTGAGTTCGAAAGACATAAGACACCTCGCAAATGAAATTTCCGTATCGGATAAACAATGAATATATATACGGAATGTTTTATTCGGTGAGCATAAAACGGATTGATTCAATTATATTCGGCTTTTCTGCGGTTGTCAATCAAGCGCTTGGGGTGGTATAATGAATCATTAAGCGCGGAGGTGCCGGTGTGAAAAAGAGTATACAAACCGTGAAAATTATCGACACGCTCGGACCGAAAGCCGGATTTGCAGCAATTAAAAAAGCCGGATTCGACGCGGTGGATTACAGCATTGATTTATTGTTTTCCCGCAAAGAGATGTTAACGGGGAAACCGTCGGAGCGTTTCAAAGACGAAAATTTGATTCCGTTTATGACCGAGGTGCGCGATGCAGCCCGTGAAAACGGCATCGAATTCGGGCAGATGCATGCGCCGTTTCCGTCTTGGATTGACGGCGAACCGGCGATTACCGAAAATATCTTTGAGACGATTGTCAAAAGCATCGAGATGTGCGAATTCTGCGGCTGTACGCGGCTGGTCATCCATCCGGTTTATATCCCGGATGCGCGAAATCCGCTGTCCGCAACCGCTTCGTATGAGATCAACCTCCGACTGTTCGAGGCGTTGATTCCATATTTGAAAAAACATAATGTGATCGGATGTTTGGAGAACATGCCTTTGCGGGATCATGTGAAAAACCGGATCTATGCGGGGGTGTGTTCAAATGTACACGAGGCAAATGCGCTGCTCGATGAACTCAACGCTTTGGCAGGTGAGCGGCGGTTCGGGTTTTGTCTGGACACCGGGCATTTGAACCTGATCGGAGCGGATCAATACGAATTCATCACAGCACTCGGTGACCGGTTGGAAGCGCTGCATATTCAAGACAATAACGGTGAGGAAGATGAACATCTCGCGCCGTATATGGGTACGACAATCTGGGAGCGTTTCTTTGAGGGGATAAAGGCCGTCGATTACAAGGGCAATCTGAGTTTCGAAGCCGGAGGTGCGGTCGGAATTTATTTGCCCGACTTGCTGGAGAGCGTATTAAGATTGATGGGCGATACGGCCGATTATTTTTTAAAACGAATCAGGGAATAATGACGTATAAAATTCAGGAGGAACAAATCGATCATGCAAAAATGTATCCAAAGCGCTTTGATCACCGATGTGAAGGGACCGAAAGAGGGTTTTGCCACGATTAAAAAGGCCGGATTCGATGCGGTGGATTATAATATAGATTTGCTGTTTACCCGCAATGAAATGCTGAGCGGGAAGCCGTCGGAAAATTTTAAAGACGAGAATTTGATTCCGTTTATGACCGAGATTCGCAATGCCGCGCAGGAAAACGGAATCGCGTTCGGGCAGATGCACGCGCCGTTTCCGACTTGGATGGACGGGGAAACTGAAATCAATGAAAATATCTTTGCGACGATTGTCAAAAGTATTGAGATGTGTGCATTCTGCGGATGTCCGCGGTTGATCATTCATCCGGCTTTTATTCCGGGCGCCCGTGCGCCGATGTCAAAAAAGTGCGTACACGAAACCAATGTCAAATTTTATTCGGTGTTGATTCCGTATTTGAAAAAATACAATGTGATCGGCTGTTTGGAAAATTTGTTTTTACGGGATTATGAGAAAAAGCGGATTTATGCGGGGGCATGCTCCGATATACACGATACAAATGCTTTGCTTGATGAACTCAATGATATTGCAGGCGAAAGGCGGTTCGGATTTTGCCTGGACACCGGTCATCTGAATCTGATCGGCGCCGATCAATATGAATTCATCACGGCGCTCGGTGATCGGTTGGAGACCCTGCATATCCAGGACAACCACGGCACAGAGGATGAACATCTTGCGCCTTATATGGGCAACATCATTTGGGAACGGTTTTTTGAGGGTCTCAGAGCGATAAATTACCGAGGGAATTTGAGTTTTGAGACCTTCGGCGCGGTCAGGATTTATCCGCCTGAAATGGCCGAGAGTGTATTGAACCTGTTGGGTGACACCGCCGAATACTTTAAGCGTCGGGTTACGGAATAATAAAAACGCAATGCGGGAGGAAAGCAAATTGACTATGAAAAAATGCGTGCAGAGCGCCCGGATTACCGAGGTGATGGGGCTGAAAGAGGGTTTTGCCGCCATCAAACGGGCCGGGTTCGACGCGGTGGATTACAACATCGACCAACTGTATTCCGGGAGCGAGATTATGAGCGGAAAACCCGCGGAAAAGTTTAAAGATGAAAATCTGATTCCGTTTATGACCGAGGTTCGCGACGCGGCGCGCGAAAACGGTGTCGAATTCGCACAGATGCACGCGCCGTTTCCCTCTTGGGTCGACGGAAACGGAAAGGCCAGCAAGAATGTGTTTGCGGCAATCGTCAAGAGTATCGAGATGTGCGAATTCTGCGAATGCCCCCGGATGATCGTTCATCCCGGATTTGTTGGGAACGCCCGCTCACCGCTGTCCAAAGAGCGCGAACACGAGGCCAATATCAAATTGTATACCGAGCTGATGCCCTATCTGAAGAAACATAAAGTGATCGGTTGTTTGGAAAATATGTTCCGGTATGACTCGGAGAAAAAGAAGATTTATGCGGGAATTTGTTCGGATATGCACGAGACGATCACTATAATTGATGAGCTGAATGAAATCGCAGGAGAGCGGCTGTTCGGCTTTTGCCTGGACACAGGTCATTTGAATTTGATTGGTGTGGATCAATATGAATATATCATGACACTCGGCAACCGGTTGGAGACACTGCATATTCACGATAACCACGGTGTGGATGACGAGCACATCGCGCCCTATATGGGTAATATCATTTGGGATCGCTTTTGCAAGGGGCTGCACGATAGCGGTTACGAGGGTAATCTGAGTTTTGAGACCTTTGGCGCGCTCAACCTCTATCCCGATGAATTACGCGAAAGTGCATTGCGTCTGCTTGGGGATATCGCTGAGCTTTTTAAACGGAAAGTATGGCAGGATTGAGAAAAACTCTTTTCATAAAGGACGCTTTGTGATATAATACTGAAGTTGTTTGGATTTGTCACAAATATTTTAACAGGAGGAACACGATATGAAAAAACTTTTGTCTCTCATTCTCGCGCTTGCTCTGATACTGATGTTGCCCGGCTGCGGTTTACTCGGCAAGGCCATTTCCAAAGCCGAAAGCATTGCTTCGGATTTTGCCGAAAGCACCTATTCCGAACCCGATGAATATTCCGAACCCGAATACAGTTATGATGAAAATTATGATTATTCGGGAAGCGATACGATTTACGGGCAGATGACCGCTGAGGAAAAAGCGTCGTTCATCCAACAAGCCGCACTGTCCGGATGCACCGTGACGTTTAACGCCGACGGCAGCACCTCGTTCGCTTATGAAGACGGCTCCGTCACAACCCAGAATGCTGACGGCACATGGGTATATTCTGACGAAGACGGTACGAACATCACACAATTCGGTGGGGAATGGCCGGATAACGAGTTCACCCGTCTGGTGCCCAAGCCCGATTTCGGCGAACTGCTCGGTGCAGTTACAAGTGAGGATTCGTTCTATGTCTCGTTCACCAGTACCGATTTAAATCAGGTGCGTGCCTATATTGAGCAAGTGAAGGAAACGGGCTTTACGGTTGATGCGACGACAACCGATGAGTCGGCTTTCGGTATTGCGGTGGTCTCTTATACCGCCTATAACGCAGCGGGTTATAAAATCGAGATCGCCAGCACGATGGGTGTGAACGGCATCACGATTTCCAAGGAATAATTGAAGCATATTTTCAGACAGCGCGGCATTTGCCGCGCTGTTTTTATTTTGCTCTTGATTTTCTGTGGGTTTTCCTTATAATTAGGAATGATGAATTTTTGCGGTGAAAGGACAACAGAAATGAAAAACCAAAAACCACGCGTGCATCTGATCGGGAATGCGCATCTTGACCCCGTCTGGCTGTGGCGCTGGCAGGAGGGTTATGCCGAAATCAAGGCGACCTTTCAGAGCGCGCTTGACCGAATTGACCAGTTCGATGATTTTATCTTTACCACGGCCTGCGCCGCGTATTATCAGTGGATTGAAGAGTCCGAACCGGAGATGTTCGAAAAAATCAAGGCCGCCGTCAAGGCGGGGAAATGGTGCGTGGTCGGCGGTCAGTGGATTCAGCCCGACTGCAATATTCCCTCGGGTGAGAGCTTTGCGCGTCATGCGTTATACAGCCAGCGCTATTTCGAAAAGAAACTCGGCGTAAAGGCAAAGGTCGGCTACAACGTCGACTCGTTCGGTCACAACGGCAATCTGCCGCAGCTGTATCACAAGAGCGGTATTGAGGCCTACATCATGATGCGGCCGCACAATGGAGCAGAAAAACAATATCCGTTCGCGGACGGCATTCCGTTTTTGTGGGAAGGTATCGACGGTACCCGACTGCCGACATTTCATATTCCGACCCGATATGGCAGCGACATCAACGAAAACGAGCTGAAGATCATCGAGGATATCGCCGTCAAGAGCGGGCGGAGCGAATCGATGGCTTTTTTCGGCGTCGGGAATCACGGCGGCGGTCCGACCATCAGCAATATTGAGCGGCTGCACAAAGCGCAGGAAGAGGACCGGCCGGTTGAATATATCATCTCCACGCCGGATCAATATTTCGACGAGGTGATGAAAAAAGCCGAGTGCGAACCGCTGCCCGTGCTGACAGGCGATTTGCAGCACCACGCGAGCGGCTGCTATTCGACGCACACCGAGACCAAATATCTGAACCGTAAATCAGAACAGACCTTGATGGCCGCCGAGAAATGCGCCGTTCTGGCCAACCGCAAACTCGGATTGAAATATGACAATCTGCGGCTTGAAAAGGCCTGGGAAAAGGTTTTGTTCAATCAGTTCCATGACATTATGGGCGGCTGCTCCATCAAGCCTGCATACAGTGATTCTCGGGATTTTTACGGCGAGGCGCTCACCATCGCTTCCGAGACCTACAACATGGCGCTGCAGAAAATCTCCTGGGCGATTGATACCGACAAGGGCGTTCGGTTTTTATCGAAGGATAACGACTGGAAACTCTGGGAGATCGAAAATAAAGGTGTTCCGGTCGTCGTATACAACCCGCTGTCCTGGCCGGTGCGTGCAACGGTGCAGATCAACCGAAAGGACCTCGCCGGCCTGACCGACGAAACGGGCGGCGGGAAGCTGTTTCAAAAAGTGCGCGGGCCGCAGCTTAACAGCTCCGGCGACGCAAGCAATGTGATTTTCCAAGCCGATCTGCCGGCGATGGGCTACCGCACCTACTGGGCGTATCTGAACGAGGCGAAACCGGGTGAAAAACCGCTGCCGCTCAGAGCGACCGAATTTTATATGGAAAACAACTTTATCCGCATCGAATTCGACCATAAGACCGGATTTTTAAAAAGCATTTACGACAAGGTTTCGGGACTGGAACTGCTTGCGGGCGCCGGTGCGAAACCGGTCGTCGTCGACGAGACCGAACTCGACACCTGGGCACACAACGTTTTCACGTTCCGAAACGACATCGGCGCGTTCGAAAAAACCGAAATCCGTGTGATCGAGACCGGGCCGGTTCGCGCAAAAGTGATGGTCAGATCGGCTTACGGCTCCGCCAGCGAACTCACACAGATGTTCACGCTTTATGCCGACGGCAGAGATATCGAAGTGGACGCAAAGCTTTTCTGGAAAGAGAAGCACAAGCTGCTCAAGCTCGCGTTCGAGACCAAAGCCGTTGATTCGAAAGCGGTATTCGAAATCCCTTACGGGTTTATCACCAAACGGTCCGACGGAAAAGAGCAGCCGGCACAGTGTTGGGCTGCGGTTGAGGACGAAACGCGCGGCCTTGCGATTTTGAACGACGGGAAATACGCCTATGACGTCAAAGAGGGCGAAATCCGACTGACTGTGGTGCGCGGCGCGATTTATGCCGATCATTTCGGCGGAAGCGGGCGCGACGATTTGTGCGATTATCAGGAACAGGGTGAGCACGAGTTCAAATATATCATCAAGCCGTATGCGGGTTCGTTTGCCGACGCCGGAGTTGTTCGGCGGGCATGGGAATTCAACAGTCCTGCGGTGCATGTCATGGAGACCTACCACAAGGGCACGCTGCCGCAGACACTCGGCGGCGTCGAAATTGACAATGAAAATGTGATTTTGTCGTCGCTGAAACAGGCGGAAGAGGAAGACGGCGTGATCGTGCGGCTGTATGAGTGCAACGGAAAAGGCGGCGATGCCTGCGTGAAACTGCCGTGGCTCGGTGCCGAAATCAAGGCCTCGTTCAGCCCGTGCGAAATTAAATCGTTTAAGATCAAAACGGACGGAAAAATCGATGAAGTTAATTTAATCGAAGAATAATCAAGACAAAAACCCTGCCGCAGCCATTGGCTGCGGCAGGGTTTTTATAAGTGAATATTTGTATGGCTTTTCGTTGCGGGCGGATGATATCCGCCCCTACATTTCAAAAAATCGCGACGGCGCGGACAAACGAGGCCTCGGCTTCGAGCGGAAGCGGAAAGGCGTTGAATTTGAAGGGCCCGTGCAGTTGTTCCAAACCCGTCAGGTTTTCGACGATGCAGATATCGTGTTCGAGCAAATACAGGTGCACCGTAAACGGAAGAGCATCGGGAGACGGAAAATCCAGACCGATGAGTTTCACGCCGGAGGAAACCAATTTTTCGGCGGCGGTCATATCAAGAGCGGGATGGGCCGTGAAGTATTCGGGTTTGCCGAAGCGTTTATCCCAGCCGGTGAAAAACAGCGGAATATATCCGGGTTTCAGTTCAAAGTCGGATGCGGTAATCACGGATTTTCCGCGCACGTCGAACACCTGCCCGTCGCCGTAAAAGCGGTCGAGTGGGATATCGGCGCAGGTCGTATTGCCGAAAAGCAAATGCATCGGCAGATCGACATGGGTGCCGTTGTGCAGGCATCCGCCGATTTCATAGGAGATATAACCGGTCGTTCCCTCGCGCTTTGTCAGCCGGAAAGGCGGATCGCCGGGATAGGCCGGGGTATGATCCGTGAGTTTATGCGAGAGGTCGATGATCATTTCTCGGGTTTCTTAGCACCAAAGGTGAACCAGACGCCGGCGGGTTCGGGGAACTCGGTCGGGTCGGCCAGCAGTTCTTTGTAATTGGCGGCGACCTTTTTGATGGCGGCAGCGAACTGATAGATGAGTGCTTTGTCATATTTCTTCATCCACGGGACGGAATAGATTTGGCTGTTGATGGCGGCGGCGACCGGAAGGGAAGCGGTTGCTTCACGCACGTCGGTCTTTGTGAAGGCAATGCGGGTGGGTTTGCCGTCGTGATAGAGGTCGGCGGTCTGCATCATCGGATGTGTGTGCAGCGGGCGGTTGGCGCCCGGGTTGAGATCGGGTACGCCTTCGGCGCGGACAGCCGCGCAGAATTTAGCGATCGGGAGTCCGCCGAGTTCTTCGGCTTTGTATAATCCGTGGGCGTAATACCATCCGGCCATGGTTGAACCGGTTTTTTCATCGACGCGGTGGGCGCGGACACCGGGAACGCCCTTAAGCTGATCCCAAAATTCATTCATCGTCTTGCGAATTTCTTTGCAGCGTTCGTCGTAATATTTTAATTGTACAAGCCCGATGGCGGAGGACATCTGGTGTACGCGGCCTTTGAGCCCGCCGAGCGGCAGACCGACCAGCGGAATCAGGTCGGGATCGGTAACGTTTTCGGGGTTGTTGCGCTCGTAGTGGCCGTAGACCAATGCACGCTCGTAATACTTTCGGTCATTGCAGACAAAGATACCCGCTTCGCCGATGGCGAACGACTTGCCGCTCATCAGGCTCATGGCGGCGACGTCGCCGAACGTGCCGAGCATCCTGCCCTTATACATACCGCCCTGGGCGTGTGAGACGTCTTCGATGACCTTGACGTTATGTTTCTTGGCGATGGCCATGATTGCATCCATTTCCGCCGGATGGCCGAGATAATGCACGACCATGACCGCCTTGGTATTCGGGGTGATGCGGCGTTCAAAATCGGCCGGGTCGAGGCAGAGGGTGTCGGGGTCGATATCGCAGAAAACCGGCGTTGCACCGAATAAGTACGCCTGAATGCAGGAGGCCCAATAGGTCAGCGACGGGCAGATCAGTTCGTCTCCGCGCCCGAGGCCGATGGAAAACATCGCCGCTGCAAGCGCCATGGTGCCGCTGCTGTAGCCGACGGCGTATTTCATGTCCATCCACTTGGCGAATTCGTTCTCAAATTTGATTGTGATATCCGTGCCGCTCATGGCTGAGCGGTGCAGCACGTCCAAAACCGCTTTTTCTTCTTCTTCGCCGTAGATCGGCCAACGCAGAGCTTCGGTCGGATCAAGCGTGACGGTTTTCGGGCCGCCTAAGAATGCCAGTTTGCTCATAAAAATACCTCCGTTAAGAACTTGAGTCCAGTATAACAGATGGTGCGGAATTTGACAATGCCATTTTACGATTTATACGATGAATGGAAAATCACGCAAAGACGAAAAATGTGCATGCGGAACTTGCCATGATATACACCGGATGATATAATGCTTGTATCGGAACAAGGGGGATTTTTAACATGGCCGATATCGCGCAAAACCGATACGACGAGGACCGCTGGACCAAGGGACTGGCGCGCAACAAGGTGATGCAGGAATTTTTCCGGCACACGCTGGGGATCTATATCAAATGGAAATTCAACTATCGGTTTGAAAAATATACGCCCAAAGAAAAATCGTTTTTGCTGCTGGTCAACCACACCAACGATAACGATCCGTTTTTGGCGTCGCTGATTTTTTCCGGCTATATCCGATTCGTGGCGACCGAGCAGCTGACTGCGGGGCCTGCGGGAAAATTGGTCTCTTTTTTGGTCAACCCCATTCCGCGTAAAAAAGCCGCAAGCGCGGACGATACGGTCGAGTATATCAAAACCAACCTGCGGCTCGGGATCCGCGTGGCGATGTTCCCCGCGGGGGTCGTTTCGATCAACGGGCAGAGCGGCTATTTTTCGCCGCGCACCGGGGAACTGGTGAAAGAGAGCACCGGCGGGCTGATTACCTGCCGCATCACGGGCGGGTATTTGTGCTATCCGGTGTGGGCGAAACACCGCCGAAGAGGCCCCGCCGAGGGCAAAGTCGTGCGCGAATACACCCGCGAAGAACTTGACAAGATGAGCGTCGAAGAGATCAACGCGGCGATTGCGAGAGATTTATACGTCAACGCCTATGAGGAACAGCGGAAAAACCCGAAAGTTTACCGCGGGAAAGCGTTTGCCGAGGGATTGGAAAACGCGCTGTATATCTGCCCGAAATGCCACGGCGTCGGGACGATGCGGAGTGAAAAAAACGACTATTTCTGCTCCTGCGGGTACAAGGTGACGCTCGGAGAGACCGGATTCTTTGCAGGCGAACATGTGGTATTCGACAATGTGCTGGACTGGGATTTATGGCAGCGGGAATATATCAAAGAGCAGGTTCCGATTTGGAAGCAGGACAGCACCGCACGGATTACCGCTGACGACGGGGAATCGCGCAAAGGGATGAAATTGCTCGAGACCTCCGGCAGAAAACGGCGCCATGTTTTGATGGAAAACGCGCAGGTCCAACTTTACTGCGACCGGTTGGAACTGGCCGACGGAGAAAAGACGGAGACCTTTTTGCTGTCGGACATCAGCCGAATGGGCAGCTACCGTTCGAGCGGGTTATTGTTCACCTGCAGCGGGCGGTATTACGAGGCCGCCTCGAAGCACGAATGGCCGGTGTTCAAATATGTGGCGCTGTGGCGGTTTTTGACCGGCAGGCAGTATTTATAAAATAGGCACTCTTGTTATGACCACCCCGTCCGCTTCGCGTCCACCCCTCCATAGAGGGGAATTATTAGGATGCCATTTTAAAAGTAAGTTTCCATCAGCGTTTCCACCCATTTCGGGGTGGAGGCGTCTTTTTTATCGTACTGCGGGTAATAGGGCTTGATGTCGAGCACGGGGGTTCCGTCGATGGCGTCGAGGCCTTTGACCGTAAGGATGTTTCCGCTGACGGCGATGATCTCCACGGCGGTGATGCCGATGGGGTTTGGGCGGTCTTTGGCGCGCTGGGCGAAAATGCCGACCATGGGCATATCTTCGCGTCCCTGCGGCCTGCGGACAAGGTGCTTTTCGGGGATGTATTTGGCCTCGTTCAAATGAAAAACGATGATCGCATGGTTGAATTCGGCTAAGCCGGTCAACCCCTTTTCATATTCGGGGGCAAGGATGATTTCTGAAATGACGGTTCCCCAGTTGTAATCGACTTTTTCAGTCACAGGACATTTGACGGTTCCGATGGGCGTAAACATGTTTCGCTCCTTTGTCATGGATAAATATAATAATGTAGGGGCGGATAATATCCGCCCGCTAAAGCAAAAAGTAAATGAAAATACAGTGCTTTTACATCTCGTTATTCATATTAATATAAGGGCGGGATATTTCCCGCCCCTACAATTTATAATGTGATTTCTTTGCCCGTTTTGATGGATTGGTCGATGGCCCAGAGGACGTTGACGGCTTCTTTCATATGGGCTTCGGAGAGTAATGTCTTTTTTGCCTCGATGGCTTTGGCGAATTCCGAGAAGCCGTAGAAATAGCTGCCGGGGATATCGAAATCGCGGTAATCGGTCTCTTTGCCGAGGTGCATCATCACGCGGTAACGGTAGTTTTCGCTGACAAAATGCAGGACGCAATCCTTATCGGCATATTTCAAAATCGCGGTGGCGTTTTTGCCGTCGGCAGCGCCGAAGACGCTCTTGACGCCGTAGCCGAACACCTCGAGTGCGCACTCGACCAGATGCTGACTATAGAAAAACAGGTTGCCGTAATCGTTTTCCATCGAGACCGCGTAGGTCATCGAGCCGCCCTTGAACTGGTCGCCGGCCGCCTCGACCGTCTTTTTGCAGTCCAGAATTGCAGGGACATATTTGACCGTCGAGCCGCCCGCGACAACCGCGCCGCTCTTTTTGGCTGCGGCAAAGATCGCGTCGGTGTCTTTCGGGTCGATGGTGAACGGTTTGTCGATCCAGGTCGGCATGCCTTTTTCGATGAACGGCAGCGCGTATTTGGCGTGCAGGCCGCCGTGCCGCCAGACCACCATCACGCCGTCGACTTTGTCAAAAAGTTCTTCCGGGGTTTTGGCGATATAGGGGATCTTGCCGACTTCGGCGACTTCTTTATTGCGCTTTTCGTCGGTACCGAAGATCGCCGTGACCTTGTAATTCGGGAACGGGAACACCGCATTGCCCGAGGCCTTGAGATCGGGGCAGAGAAGTTTGGCTTGTTCGTCGTTGGGATCGAATCCGACATTGAGCAGTTTGGAGAATGCGTCGGCATGGGAGTTGTCCGAGCCGACAATACCGATTTTGAACATAGGGTATGACCGTCCTTTCGAGTGCAATGTGCAGAGAGTAAATATTTTTAATTATAAATTCTTGAACCACCCCGGCATGAACATCATAGATGTCCATGCCACCCCTCCATAGAGGGGAATTATTCGTCGGACACGGCCGCTTATATTTTGAGCGCTTCGCGATTGTCCCGGTAGTACGTCCAGCCCGACCAGATGGTCAGAACAATCATAATGATGCCGGTGACCATGATGACGATGTTGAAAATCGGCTGGAACGTGTCGGCGTAAAAAGCGCTTTTTTCCGGAAGCCGAAGATTGTCGGTGAAAAACATCGCGAACAATTCGAAGCCGATATAAATGCACTGGAAGGTGGTTTTGAGTTTGCCCCAGATGTTGGCTCCGATGACTTTTCCCGAGCCGCCCGCCGCGACCAACCGCAGGCCGGTCACGATCAACTCGCGCCACAGCACCACACAGGCCACGACCGTCGGCAAAATGGCGGAGCCGTCGAGTGCGGCGATGCCGATCAGCGCCGTAAGGGTCATCAGCTTGTCGGCCAGCGGGTCCCAGAACTTGCCGAACGCGGTTATGAGATTGTATTTACGGGCGATTCTGCCATCGAGCAGGTCGGTGACCATCGCAATCGCAAAGATAATACCCGCCCAGAGGATATTCAGCGGGATGTCGTTGATCAACAGGAAAAACAGAAAGAACGGGACGCAGAAGATGCGAAACATCGTCAGTTTATTGGGCAGATTCATTTTTTCTTTTTTTGTTTCCATCGCAGTAAAGCCGCCTTTTTCAGAGATTCGCGTTTGAAATCAATTTTCGGAGAGGTCTCCGACCAGATCGAGGTCAATTGCCTCGGTGATTTTGACGTTTACCCGATCGCCGGGTTTTAGATTTTTGCCTTTGAAGAACACTTTGCCGTCGACTTCCGGGGCGTCGGCGTCGCTGCGCCCAAACCAACGTTCCGCCCAGCGGTCATAACCTTCGACCAGTACTTCGACGGTTTGGCCGATTTTCTCGCGGTTTTTTTGCTCCATGATTTCGTTTTGCGTGAGCATAATCAGTTTCATGCGGCTTTTGGCGGTGCGTTCGGCACAGGCATCGGGCAGGGACGCCGCGAGCGTGCCGTCCTGCGGAGAGAAAATGAAGCAACCGAGGCGGTCGAATTTCGCTTTTTTCACGAATGACAGCAACGTATCAAACGCTTTTTTATTCTCTCCCGGGAAACCGACCATTACGGTGGTACGCAGGGTTACGCCGGGAACGCGTTCGCGCAGTTTTTTGATCAATGCCAAAAGGGTTTTGTCGTTTCCGCGCCGATTCATCAGTTTCAGGACTTTTTCGTCGGCGTGCTGCAACGGCAGGTCGATATATTTGACGACCTTGGGATTATTGGCAAAACAATCGATAATTTCGTCACTGATGCGATCGGGGTAGAGATACATGATGCGGATTTTTTTGAGCGCCTCGATTTCGGAGAGTTTTTCAACCAACTCGGGCAGTGCCTGCTTTCCGTAAAGGTCTTCGCCGTAACGGGTCGTGTCCTGTGCGATTAAAATCAGTTCGCTGACGCCGCCGTCGGTGAGCTCTTTGGCCTCGGTGACCAGTTCCGGGATCGGCACAGAACGAAACGCACCGCGGATAAACGGGATCGTGCAATAACTGCAGCGATTGTCGCAGCCGTCGGCGATTTTTAAGTACGCCCAACCGTCCGGCGTTGAGCGGATACGGTCGCCGGTCAGTTCGAGTTTTTCGGGTTCGTTGATTTTGTAAAGTTTTTTACCCGCTGCGGCCGCTTTGATGGCCTCGCAGATATCGCTATTATGTCCGGGCGAAATGATGCAGTCGACTTCGGGCAGTTCGGCCTTGATCTCCTCGGCGTAGCGCTGCGCCATGCAGCCCGTCACGACGATGCCTTTAATACGTCCTTCTTTTTTGAGTGCGGCGTATTCGAGGATCGTGTCGATGCCCTCCTGCTTGGCATCGTCAATAAATGCACAGGTATTGACGATCACCACATCGGCGTTGGTAACATCGGGGAGTATATTAAATTCGTTAATATACAATTTGTATAAGATACGTTCGGCATCCACGAGGTTTTTGGCACACCCGAGGGTTACAAGCGCGGTATTAATCGCCATTTTCAAGTTCTCCGTTCGTGTATTGGGTCAGGGCGCTTTTGATGTCGTCCCAGCGAAAGCCGAGACGTAAAAGCGCCTGAGCGACCTTTTTGGGGCCGTCTTCTTTTTGCAGTTTCAGGCGGTATCGGCCTTCGAGCAAAGCGGTGATCCGCTCTGCGGGATTGCTGTCGAGGTCATCAATCGCATTTCGTGCGGTTTCGGAATCGACACCCTCTGAAATCAAGGTATAAACCGCCGTTCGTTCCGACATCTTTTTGCCGGTGATCAATTGTTGGGCTCTGCGGGCGGCGTAGGCGCTGTCGTCGAGGTAACCGTCGCTTTCGAGACCGTCGACCACGACCTGCGCGATTTCCGCATCGTCGCCGAGTTTTTTGCAGAGTCCCGCCTTGGAATAGTCCTTGAGACCGAGGAAATAATAAGCGCGCCGTAAATAGTCCTCGGTCAGACAGCGGCGGCGGAAGTTGGAAAGCTCGGTGTCGGAGAGTTCGTCGCCGTCGGAATAGTCCTGTTTGCGCACGACCGGTGCGTAAGCGGTGAAAAACGGCTCATCGTCGACGGTGACAATTAAATTATGTTTTTGTTTTTGAAACGAGAGCTTATTCATCGTCGACTGTGATGTCGATATCTACCCGTTTCTTGGGTTTGACCGGTTCGTCAGAATCGTCGTCAGTTTCGGCGGAAACGGCCTTTATGCCGCCTTTCGGTTCTAATTTTGAATCAACCGCGCCTTTTTTGATTTCCTCGCGAACGAGATTATACACTTCGTCAAAGAGTTCTTTGTCGTTGGAAAGCATTTCTTTGACATTATCGCGCCCTTGACCGAGACGGTTTCCTTTAAAGGAAAACCAAGTCCCCGCTTTTTGGATGATTTCGAAATTGATGGCATTATCAAGCACTTCGCCTTCTTTTGAAATGCCCTTGCCGTACATGATATCAAATTCGGCGACGCGGAAAGGCGGTGCGACTTTGTTTTTAACCACTTTGGCCTTGGTGCGGTTGCCGACAACGACGGTGCCGTCTTTGATGGCGTCGCTGCGGCGGACATCAATGCGCACGGAGGCGTAAAACTTCAACGCGCGGCCGCCGGTCGTGGTCTCGGGGTTGCCGTAACCGCCGACTTTTTCACGCAGCTGGTTGATGAAGACGACAATACAATTATTATGGGAGGTGACACCTGCGATCTTGCGCATGGCCTGGCTCATCAGACGGGCGTGCATGCCCATCGTGGCGTCGCCCATGTCGCCCTCGATCTCGTTGCGCGGAACCAAAGCAGCAACCGAGTCGATGACAATGGTATCAACCGCGCCGGAGCGGATCAGCTGTTCGGTGATTTCGAGCGCCTGTTCGCCGTCGTCGGGCTGGGAAATCAGCAAATTGTCCGTATCGACGCCGAGGGCTTTGGCATAGGACGGGTCGAGCGCGTGTTCCGCGTCGATAAAAGCCGCCTGACCGCCGGCCTTTTGGGTCTCGGAGATGACGTGCAGCGCAAGCGTGGTTTTACCCGAAGATTCGGGCCCGTAAATTTCGATGATTCTGCCGCGCGGAATGCCGCCGACACCGAGTGCGATATCAAGGTTCAGGGAACCGCTGGAGATCACGTCGATCTTTTTGTCGCCGCTGTCGCCGAGTTTCATGATGGCGCCTTTACCGAAGCGTTTTTGGATTTTGGCCAGCGCCGTCTGCAATGCGGCTGCTCTTTGATCGTTGTCTGCCATTTTTACGGTCATCCTTTCATATTAGGCATTTCATAATGGTCTCGGTTGATGTTATTTAACCGTTAAAATTATACCATATTGACGTTTTTGTAGCAAGGGATTTTTCGGAAAAGGGCGGATTTTCCGCGCGGCAATGTTGCTATCGGGAACTTATGGTTCCCGCGTCCCAAACGCGTTATAAAATCTGCGTGCCATTAACCACATAGCGCGCGCTTCACACTTTGGTACGATTTTTAAATATGTAAAATGTACGCGTCCGTAGGTTCGAAACGGAATGGATGCGATCCGAGATCGTTCCAGACGGCGTCGGGCTGCCGGAATTGAGCGGAATGAAACAAAACGATTTCGTTGGGCGGCCGAGGTTCTTCATACAAGATTTCTGCCCTCTGCTCTTTCATCTCTGTCTTCTCGCAGGGTTTGGAACGGCCAATGGCCGTTCCCTACAACGGATCACACATTAAAAAGAACGACGTCGCCGCCCTGCATGACGTATTCTTTGCTTTCGCTGTCAGGCGATTGCTGCGGACAAGCTCCTTCTCTGGAAGAGAAAGGAAATCACACATTAAAGCGGAAAAGAACGACGTCGCCGTCTTGCATGACGTACTCTTTGCTTTCGCCGTCAGGCGATTGCTGCGGACAAGCTCCTTCTCTGGAAGAGAAGGGAAATCACACATTAAAGCGGAAAAGAACGATGTCGCCGTCTTGCATGACGTACTCTTTGCCCTCGCTGCGGACTAATCCCTTCTCTTTTGCTGCCGCGATTGAGCCGTGTTTCATCAATTCGTCGTAAGCGATGACCTCGGCGCGGATAAAGCCGCGTTCGAAATCGGAATGGATTTTGCCGGCGGCCTGCGGCGCTTTGGTGCCTTTTGTGATGGTCCACGCACGTACTTCGGGCTGCCCGGCGGTGAGATAGGAGATCAGACCCAGCAGATCGTAGGCCTCGGCTACCAGACGATCGAGCCCCGACTCTTCCATACCGAGGTCGGATAAAAACAACAGCTTTTCGTCCGGGGTGAGTTCGGTGATCTCCTCCTCGAGTTTGGCACAGATGGGCAGCACTTTGCTTCCGGTTTTCGTCGCTAATTCGCGTAAGCGGACGAGGCCCGCGTTTTCGGTCTCGGATTTAAAATCGGCCTCTGCGAGGTTGGCGGCATAGATCATCGGCTTGCTGCTTAAAAGACCGGAGTTGTGCAGCCAAAAATCCTCGTCATCACCCGAGGTCTCAAACGAATAAGCGGGGTTGCCGTCTTCGAGGTGTTTGGAAAGCCGCATGAAAAAGTCGGCTTCGATGTCATATTTCTTGTCACCTTTGGCGTTCTTGCGGGCTTTGTCTTCGCGGCGGGCGGCCAATTCGAGATCGGCAAAGATCAGTTCGAGGTTGATAATGTCGACGTCGCGCATCGGATCAACACTGCCCTCAACATGGACAATTTCGGTGTCGTCGAAACAGCGCACGACCTGCACAATGGCGTCAACTTCACGGATGTTGGCCAGAAACTTGTTGCCCAGTCCCTCGCCCTTTGAAGCACCGCGCACCAGCCCCGCAATATCGAGGAATTCAATGACGGCGGGCGTGATTTTGACAGGATTATAAATTTTCGCGAGTGCGTCGAGACGCTTGTCCGGTACGGCCACGACGCCGACGTTCGGCTCAATGGTGCAGAACGGATAATTGGCCGCTTGAGCGCCCGCGTTGGTGATCGCATTAAACAGCGTGCTTTTTCCGACATTCGGCAGACCGACGATTCCGACTTTCATTTTACATTCTCCAAAGCAAAACATTATTTTTTTATCACATTGACATCACAAAGCAGCGTGATAATTCCATTATACAACGTATGCGGGGCGTTTTCAAGCGCCGGGAAAAGGATACGCGAAGCGCATAAACCCGCGACGGAAGTCAAAAATCTTTTCGGAGGTATGACAGATGGCCTTTTTTGAAGAAAACAACGGCGGGAGCCTTCCGCAGGAACCCAAAAAGCCGGATGAGAATATGACCTCGAATCCTTCGGATTCGGCGGATTCGGTGAATCCGATCAATTCGACTCCGGTGTCTGAACCGGTCCCTGAGCCCGACAGCGCTCCTGCAACGGATTTTTTGGCGGATTCGCAGCCGGAGCCCCAGCAATCACAGCCTCCGGTTCAACAACCTTATTACATTCCGCAGCAGCAGCCGCAGGGTCCCAAAGATCACAAGGATTCGGGCAAGAAACTCTCCAAGGGCAGTAAGATTTTTATTTCGGTGATTGCAGTCATTACCTGTTTGGTAATGATCGGCTCGGCTATCGGTATTGCAGGTGCGCTCAACGGCAATAACGCAGGCAATTCTACCGTTAGCACACCGATCGACAACACCGGAAGCACCGTCAGCTCACCCAACGTCACGCTTGACACCTTAATCACCCGTGAAAGCGAAAATAACCTCTCGGTGGAAGAGGCATATGACAAGGTTGTGCAATCGGTGGTCGGCATTAAGACCTATGTTTTGAGCAGCATTGAAGTATATGCCGAGGGCACGGGGATGATCATTTCGGAAGACGGCTATATTTTGACCTGTTATCACGTGGTTGAAGACTGCAACAGCATTACCGTTACCACCAACGACGGCAGCACTTATGAGGCGACTATCGCCGCTTATGATGCCAATACCGATATCGCGGTTCTTAAAATTAACGCCACCGGTTTGACGCCTGTGGAATTCGGTTCAAGTGATGACACCGGCGTCGGCCAGTTCGTGCTGGCGGTCGGTAACCCGGGTGGTGAACAGCTCTCCAGCTCGCTTACGTTCGGCGTTCTCTCGGGCAAACAGCGTGAGAGCTCGCTGGCAGGATATAATACACTGCTTCAGTTTGACGCAGCCGTCAACCCCGGCAATTCCGGCGGTCCGCTGTGCAACCTGAGCGGACAGGTGATCGGGTTGGTTTCCTCCAAGATTGCCGATATTGATTACGAGGGCATCGGGTTTGCGATCCCGTCCGATGAGGTACTTCCCATTGTTCAAAATCTACTCGAAAACGGTTATGTCACCGGCAGAGTCCGTCTCGGCATCACCGTCAGCCAGTATGAGGATTACATTGTCACGGCCAACAATCTGCCCGGCAGCGTATATGTCGTCGAGGTTGCGGCCGGAACCGATGCCGCTGCACAGGGTATCCGGGAGGGTGATATTATCACTGCCGTCGACGGAGAAGCCATTACATCCACATCGCAGATGGTCTCGATTATCCGTTCACATGAGGCCGGGGATAAGATCAAGATTTCAATTTTCCGCAAGCAGGGCGGTTTGACTGATACATTGACCCTGACCGTCACCCTGTACGAAGATAAAGGTCAATAAATCGTTTGCACAGCAAACGATTCAGAAGAACGTTTCTGACATAGCGTTCTTATCATTCTTAGAATTTACATTACCAACACTTTTCTTCATGAAAATTCTCCTATACAAAAACGGCGGTCGAAAGGCCGCCGTTTTTGTATAAAACCATTGTTTTCTGCAGGGATAATAACGCG
>DAOSWV010000020.1:20120-62078 GCA_035380125.1 Oscillospiraceae bacterium | reverse complement strand
GAGCGTTCGGTTCGCATCCGAGAGGTCGTGGGTTCGAATCCCTTCAGGTCCACCAAATAAAAACGCAGGCATTCATACAATACCTGCGTTTTTCTTTTGCACATACCAGCCGTCAAAAGGTTTTAATTCTAAGATTTTTAGTGGATTATTTTATATCTTCCGTTTACGCAGTATAATGAAAAATTTCGTTTACAAGGTATAGAACCCTATTCTGCACTGCACTCGACAAACAGGAACTCATAGGATATTCACCCATCAAACGAAAACAAAGTGGATTTGAACGAAAGTATTCATTTTTTAGTTTATTTGTTGAAAAAAGTCCGAGTTTATGCTATTATTACCAAAATAGAATGTTAACAGAGATTATTTATATAAGGCGAAAGAAGAGTTAACATGGATTTCATTGAAAAATTAACAAAAAACGTCACAGATGCAGGCGAATATGATCAGGGAATATATTCGTCTGGCATATATACGTTTAAAATAATTCCTGAAGTCGAAAAAACATTTAGCCCGTTTTATATCAGCGAGATTGCCGGAGAAGGCGATACCTTTACAAAAGCAATTCATGTGATGCAATGGATTTGCGGTAACACAGCTTATGATGGGGCGAGTCCGTTAGGGCCGTCTTTACCTGATAAACTCATTGAATACTCATTCGGTAAACAACAGGAACATCCGATCAATTGCACAAATCGGGCAGTTTTATTATGCGATGCGCTTATGACGCTGGGAATTTGCGCCATCCCTGTTTTTCTATTGAATTATGGAACCGATCCAAAATACGAGGATTATTTGTCGGCACATTGCCATGTTGTTGTGCATTTATATTTTTCAGAGAGGAACTGTTGGGTTGCTTTGGACCCGTCTTTCAACAATTATTTTGTAAATACATACAATGAATTATTAAATCTGATAGATATACGGGATTCTATCAGAAAGAATAAAGAAGTATTTGCTATTGATAACGCAACAAAGGAAATAAACGCAAACGGCTTGAAGTGTTTAACTTTAGGTCTGCTTGATTTAAGTATGTTCCCTGGGAATGACTTTGGTTTTCGATATAACTGGAGCCTGCAATATCATTTACTCCCTGCTAAATATATTAAGGAGTTGGAATATATTGCGAAGAATGACAAAAACGCAAACCAATTCTATGTCAATATTGCGCAATGCAGAAAATTAACAATATTAGAATTTTTATCGCCTCCGTTATTCGTAAAATAAGCATGATCCGCAATATTCACATTATAGATTATGTCAACCCGACAAACGTTTAATGCACAGTGTGTTTATGTATCAATCGGAAACGAAGAGAGGGTACTTTTTATTCAACGCATATTATTCTCCCAAAGAATAAGCACTCGCAAATTCTGCGGGTGCTTTTAATCATGATTTTGTATTTACAAAAAATAAGATCGAAGCCGGAAATGCGATTGCGAAACGAAGTGAAAGCGGATATTTCTCCCGTATTGGTTTTGAAAATCGTATGGGGTTTTCGTTGGTGCCATCGCCGTTTACTGCGGATTGTAATTTTCCTTCTCCCAGTCACCCCACCAGACGGGGTCTTTATCAAGCTGGCCGTTGAACTTTTCGATCCAGGCGACGTTGGATTTATACGGGAAGACACCGTGAAATCCGGTGTTGCCGTCGGTTGTTCCGAACTGGTGATAGACGAACACCGCAGTTAAAACGATGACCAGCCCCGCTGCCGAGAGCACCCGCGCGAGTTTGAGTTCTTCGAGTTTCTCGGTGGCCTGTTTAAGTTTGTTTTTGGCAGCTCCCTGCGCGCGCAATGTCTTGAGTTCCGCATTGCAGGTCTCAAGTTCGCCGGGCGCGGGTGCAAAGGCGCTGTAAATCTCGGCTGCCAACAGGATGACGGCGAAATACAGGAAGGCGGAAAAGCGCTCCAACAGCATTGAGCGGACAACGAAACTCCAGAACAGGAAACCATAGGTGACCAGATTGACCAGCACCACGCTGCGCTCGTCTTTTTTGTAGAGAATATTTTGCAAAGACAGCGCCAATACGCAGAACAGGATCGGGATGATTAGAAAATGCGCGCCCAGCGGATTCATGTAGTAGGTGTCGCGGTACTGCGGGTAGATATAGGTATAGCCGAGTTCCAACAACTGATTGTAGAAAATGTGAACCAGTCCGAAGAACACCGCATATGCGAGCAAAACCCACTTTTTCGGGCGGAGCCAGACGAAGAAATAGACCGGCAGCATTAACAACGCGGCCTTATGCATCGTCGCCGCAAGGAGAATAATCAACGCATACGGGATGAAATTTAAAATCCACGCTTTGATTGAATCCTTCTTTTTATACAGGAATCCGAATGCCCAGAAAGCGATTGCCAAGGCCAAGCTCTGGCGCATGTAGTTGAGCGTAGAGTAGAAGAACGTCAGCGTGACATAGATAAACGTCGAGATCCAGACGTTTTTGGAAAACCGGTAAATGAATACCGCCGCCGACAACAACATGAATGCCGCCAGTATACCGTACAGTGTGACATAACCGATGTTTAACTTGGCGCAGATGTTCTCGATCAGCACATAGCCGGCCTCCTGCCCCTCGCCGGTAAGGTTGAAAATGCTCATGCCGCCGTCAATTCGGGATTTTTGAAGATCAAGCAGGGTGGCATAGCTGTCGTAGTCGAAGCCGATGCCGAACCGGAAGTACGAGAGCAGCCACATATACCCGAACGTGACCGTCAGGTAGATGCCGTTCTTGAGCTTGGTCGGCTTTTTATATGTCAGCGCGATGCCCAGACCGACGATCAGGATCAGGTTGATGTAGTAAACTAACATTTCTCAAACTCCGAGATTCTCAGGTTGGCCTTGCGGATGATCTCATAGGCCTCGTCAGAGAATTTTTTCGAGCGGTCGTAGGCGTACAGGCCGTTTTGCTCCTGTTCGATATCGGTCATTTGGGTGTAGCAATAGCCCACGATTTCCGGATTGGACTGGAGCGCTGCGGTCAGATAGTCAAATCGCTCGGCCACTTCCATGTCGGATTTGGGGGCGTCGCCGTATCCCCAGCCATCGTTGCGTCCCGGCGCCCAACGTGCGCCGCCGAATTCGCTGATCCAGAACGGCGTGCCGTTTTTTTGCTGGCGTTTGGGGAAATTTTCGTAGAGGTCGTCATATGCCGTGCCGCGGTAACGCGCGTCATAGACCTCTTTTTTCTGTTCGTAGTCATGGATATCATACAGGTCGGTGACGACATGGTAGTTGCCGCTGGTGTCGATGCAGGGTCGGGTCGGGTCATAGGCCTTGGTGGCCAGATAGACGATGCGCAGCAGATTGTCGTCCTGCTGTTTGCCTCTGCGATCCCAGGTCTCGTTAAACGGACACCAGCCGATGATGGCCGGATGCGAAAAGTCACGACGGATGATTTCGAGCCATTCGGGTAAAAAGATACCGATGCCGTCGGCATTGTGATCCATACCCCAGTTGGCATGTTCGCCCCAAACGATATAGCCCATCTTGTCCGCCCAATACAGCCAGCGTTCCTCAAACACGCGCTGGTGCAGGCGGGCGCCGTTGAAGCCGATGGCCTGTGAGAGTTCGATGTCGCGTTTGAGCGCTTCGTCGGTCGGGGCGGTGTAGATGCCGTCCGGCCAGAAGCCCTGGTCAAGCACCGTGCGCATGAACAGCGGCTTGCCGTTGAGATACAGGCCGTGGCCGCGGGTTTCGACCGTGCGGATACCGAAATAACCGTCAGCGGTGTCGATGACTTTGCCGGCGCGGATCAGTTCGTATTTGACGTCATACAGCGTCGGGCTGCCGGGTGCCCAGAGCTTGGGGTTCTCGACCGTAAAATCAAGGCGGGTGACGCCGTTGATGCAGGGCTGTTCGGCGGTTGCGACGGTTTTGCCTTCGAGGGAAGCCGTAGCGCGGGCGACCAGGTCTTTTTTGCAGCCGTCGATCGAAAGCTCGATGCCGACCGCCCCGTTTTTATAATTGGTGAAGACCCGAACGCCGGACATATAAGTGTCGGGCAAAAATTCCAGCCAGACGGTCTGCCAGATGCCGGTCGTGCGGGTATAGTCGCAGCCGTGGGAGGCATAAAGTGCACTCTGCTTACCACGCGGCTGTTTTGCGTTGCGGTTGTCGTCCCGTGCACGCAAGACGAGGGTGTTTTCGCCTTCTTTGGCAAACTTGGTGATTTCGAGCGCAAAGGAGGCATAACCGCCTTTGTGTGTGCCGACAAGCGCGCCGTTGAGCCATACCGTGGCTTCGTAGTCCACCGCGCCGAAGTGCAGCAGAACGCGACCCGAAAGCTCGTCCTTGGAAAGCTTTAAGGTGCGCCGGTACCAGACCGCGTTCATAAAGTCGGTATATGCAATGCCCGAGAGTTTGGACTCGGGGCAGAAAGGCACGTTGATTTTTTGGGAATACTTTTTCTCGAGCAGGCCTCTGGCTTCGCCGCTGTCGCCGAAGTCAAACTCAAAGTCCCACTCCCCGTTCAGGTTTCGCCAGGCAGACCGGCAAAACTGCGGTCTCGGATATTCGGTACGCATAATTTTCATAGATGGTAACTCCTTCAGGTCAGATAGCAATATTTTAGCCAAACAGACAGGCAATGTCAAGTGAAACAGATGCTTTATCGTTGCACTTTTCAATGGAACATGGTATAATAAACAAACAAAAGAATTTACGCTGAAAGGTCGTTTTTATTATGAAAGTCCTCGTCGAAACTTCCGCACGCCATGTACACGTCACCAAAGAAGCGCTCGAAACCCTGTTCGGAAAGGGCCATGAGCTCACCATAAAGAAAATGCTCTCCCAGCCGGGCGAGTTTGCCTGTGAAGAGCGAGTCGATGTCATCGGCCCGAAAAACACTATTAAGGGCATCTCGATTCTCGGACCCTGCCGCAAGGCCACTCAGGTGGAACTTTCGCTGACCGACGCCAGAACCGTCGGCATTGCCGCTCCCGTGCGTGAATCGGGCGATACTGCCGGAACACCGGGCTGCAAACTGGTCGGACCTGCCGGCGAGCTTGAGATTCCCGAGGGCGTGATCGCCGCCAAGCGCCACATCCATCTGACCACCAAAGATGCCAACGAAGCCGGTGTTGTCAATCAGCAGATTGTCTCGGTCAAAATTGAGAGCAAAGGCCGCTCGCTGACTTTTGGCGACGTGGTCATCCGCGTGCGCGATACTTTTGCCCCGGCGATGCACATCGACACCGACGAGTCCAATGCGGCCTGCGCGTTCGGCGAGGTCTACGGCGAAATTATTAAGTGAGGCAGAGATTTCCGCACCCCGATTCATCAGCTCTGCGATTGCATTAGCGCGCTAAGAATGACAGAAACACGCCCGCACGGGAACCCGTGCGGGCGTGTTGTTTTAATTGGTTGGCGGTACATAGGTGCGCCCAGAGACAATCATCGGAATGAATACATAGATGAAAAGTAACTCGAGCAGGGCTACGGCGGTGAGATCGCCCAGAAATACCGCAATATAGTTGGCGATGCGGGTTTCTTTGGGGATGTGCCTGAGCAGATGAGTGCGCTTCCGGGAGGACTTTATATACAGAGGGATCCCGATGCCCAGCCAAACGACTCCGACAATCCAATAGATCACTTTCTGCAGCATGACAAGTTCATATCTGGATGAGAGCGCCAGTGTAATCACCAGCACCGGTCCGATCAGGAGTAAAAGGATGTAGCCCAAGGTTTGAAGCCAGGTTCTGACGGGTTTAACGACCACCGATCGGAGTATGCGGGTGTCAATGTCTTTGAGGTCTGCCGCATGGCTTTGATTCCAAGCGACCACAGCTTCTTCTTCTGTGAGAAATTCATCGGTGGATTTCCCGCATTCTGGGCATTGGCAGTACCAGGCGTCGCGGGCAGCGTGCGAGACACGGTCATCATAGGCGTGCGTCAGTTCGGTTCTGCCGCCGCAGATGGGGCAGTCGTTCGGGTAAGCGGTCATAGAGGGAGTCTCCTTTCAAAAATGGTGTGGAAGAAAGTGGATGGATGCTGCGAAAAAAATATCGCTTTGTTATGTAATCTTATTTAACGCCGTAAAGTCCATGGGCAAAGATATAATCTCGCACAGGGGGCGATAAAAAACCCTCCGTGGAAAGGTTGTTTTTCAAACGGCTGCGGATTTCGGTGGAGCTGACCGGGAGCGGTTCGAACGGCAGCAGCTGAACCGAAAAACCCAGCGCCTGCAAATGGTCGGCGTGTTTTTTTAACGCTTCATACTCGGTGCCCTCAAGGTGTCCGCCGGACGCCCTGCATACGCCGACGATAAAGACGTCCTGCGCAATCAAGGGGGCGTATTTCCAGTTCTGAACGGTCAGGAACATGTCTGCACCCGTCAATAAGTATAATTTTTCGTTTGGTTCGGCGAGTTCTTTCAGCGTCAGATAGGTATAACTGACGCCGCCGCGCCTGATCTCGAGGTCACTGACTTCGATTACGGGGCAGTCGGTGAAGGCCAGCCTGCACATCGCCAGGCGGTCGGTATCCGATGCGCGTTTTTGGCCGACTTTAAACGGTGAGTTGGCAGCCGGAATCACGATCAGGCGGTCGAGACCGAGTTGTCTGACCGCTTCGAGCGCGAGTTTGCGGTGGCCTTCGTGAATCGGGTCAAAGCTGCCGCCGAAAATACCAGTGCCCGCCATGTCTATTTGTCCTTATTTTTGCGGTACAGCACAAACCGGCGACCGATGACCTGAACGACTTCCGAATTCGTCTTTTCCGCTAAGATCGCCGCCGCTTCGGTAGCCGTGACCGGACCGGTCTCGAGTACGCAGCCCTTGATGAGTTCTCTGGCTTCGAGTGCGTCGTTGGCTTGGGTGACGACGTTTTCGACGATGCCGCCCTTGCCGATTTGCAGGATGGTCTCGATGGTGTTTGCCGCGGCACGCAGCCGCGCCCGTTCTTTGGAATTCATAGATATCCCCTTCATTGTTGCGCACCGAGCAGTTTCATCAGTTTTCTGACGGCGTCGGCACGGTGGCTGATTTGGTTTTTTACATTTTGGGTCAGTTCGGCAAAGGTCTCGCTGTAACCGTCCGGTTGAAAAATCGGATCGTATCCGAAGCCGCTGGTGCCGCGCGAACGGTCGGTGATATGCCCTTCGCAGGTGCCTGCGCATTCGGTGATTTTTCCGCCTTTTTCAATCAGGCACAGAGTGCAGACAAAACGCGCCGTGCGGTGTTTGGGTGCAACATCTTTTAGTTCGCCAAGTACCTTCATTCGGCGCTTGCCGGGTTGGGCGTAGCGGGCGGAATAAATGCCCGGTCTGCCGTCCAACGCATCGACGCAGAGTCCGCTGTCGTCGGCTAAAACAGTTTCACCGCAGATGTCATAGAGCGCCTTTGCTTTGATACGGGCGTTTTCGGCGAAAGTTTCGCCGTTTTCATCGACATCGGGCATGGATACGGGAAGTGTGATTTCGATATCATATGCCCCAAACAGGTCGGCGAATTCACGGGCTTTGCCTGGGTTGCCGGTGGCTAAAATAATTTTCATAACAGGGCTTCGGCGAACTCGGCGGGGTCGAATTCGCGCAGGTCCTCGATTTTTTCACCCACGCCGATGTATTTGACCGGAAGTCCCAGTTCGGCACGGATCGGAATTACGATGCCGCCTTTGGCCGTGCCGTCGAGTTTGGTTAGCACGATACCGGTGATTTCGTTGGTCTTGGAAAATTCACGCGCCTGATTGACCGCGTTTTGGCCGGTCACGCCGTCGAGCACAAGTAAAGTCTCTACATCAGCATCCGGCAGGCGGGTTTTTAAGATGCGGCCCATCTTTTCGAGTTCATCCATCAAGTCTTTTTTATTGTGCAGGCGGCCTGCGGTGTCACAAATCAGAATGTCGGCTTCACGAGCGGTCGCAGCCGTGATGGCATCGTACAGAACCGCCGCCGGGTCGCTGCCCTGCTGTTGCTTGACGATGGCCACGCCGGCGCGTTGCGTCCAGACTTCCAGCTGTTCGATGGCTGCCGCACGGAAGGTATCCGCCGCTGCGACGATGACTTTTTTGCCCTGTGCATGGTATTTGGCGGCCAGTTTGCCGATGGTCGTGGTTTTACCCGCACCGTTGACGCCGATGACCATGATGACCGACGGTTTGGTGGTCAGTTTCATTCCGTTGTCGCCCGAGAGCATCCCCGCAATGATGTCACGCAGGGCGGCTTTGGCCTCATCGGGTGTTTTCAGGTGGTCTTTGCGTACTTTTTGGCTGAGTTCGTCGGTGATTTGAGCGGCGCAGACCGCACCGACGTCGGCGGTGATCAGGGCGTCCTCGAGTTCTTCGTATAAGTCGTCGTTGATCTCGGCCTTTGCGCCGAATACTGCCGCGAGTTTTTGTGCGAAGCTCTCTCGCGTTTTTTTCATGTTGGAGAAGAGTCCCATGGTGATCCTTTCGTGTATAGGATAAATGTCATTCCGAGCGAAGCGCAGAGCGCGCAGTCGAGGAATCTCGGACTGATGAAGGTTTTCGGATAATGTTTCCGACGGCTTGTGGGCACCGAGATCCTTCGCTGCGCTCGTTGTAAACAACGAGCGGCTCAGGATGACAAACGGTATATAATTCGCGTTTGGGTTCCGTACTGCGGAACGGTCAAGACCGTTCCCTACAATACAATCAAATTTTAATACCGAGTTTCTGCTCGACCTCGGTGATGTTGAGTTCGATGACTTTGGAAATGCCGCCGGTCTGCCCCGCTTGGCGCATCGTGACGCCGTAGAGGGTGTTGGCGATCTCCATCGTCCCGCGGCGGTGAGTGATGACGATAAACTGAGTATTGTCGCACATGACCGTCAAATATTCCGAGAACCGACGGACATTGACTTCGTCAAGCGCCGCTTCGATCTCGTCGAGCAGGCAAAACGGCGACGGTTTGACTTTTAAAATCGCAAAGTAGATGGCGATGGCCAAAAACGACTGCTCACCGCCCGAGAGCTGTTCAAGGTTTTTGATGCTCTTGCCCGGCGGCTGTGCTTTAATCTCGATACCGCAGTCCAAAATGTTTTCAGGGTCTTCGAGCAGCAGTTCCGCATGTCCGCCGCCGAACAGCCGGGTGAAAACGATTGAGAATTCTTTGTTGATTTCGTTGAAGGTTTTTTCGAACATATCGGTCATCGTGGCGTTGAGTTCATCAATCAGATTGCGCAGCTTTTCACGCGATTTTTCCACATCGTCGATTTGGGTTTTTAAGTCGTTATATTGTTTGCTGACCTCGGCGTATTCCTGTTCCGCGCCGGTGTTGACGCTGCCCAAAGCACGGATTTTTTCGCGCAGTTTGGAGAGTGTCTTGTTGGCTTCGGTCAGATTCTCGATCGGGCTGGCCTTTTTGGCGGCTTCGGAACGGGTCAGGCCGTATTCATCCATCAGGCGGGCGACAGTGTTGTCGAAATCGCGCTGGGCTGCCGCGCGGCGTTCCTGCAGGCGGGCCTGTTCGGCGACGAGGGCTTCGCGCCGAGTCATGATCTCGCGTTCGGCGTCGCGCGCCTCTTTCATGCGCCGTTCGGTGTTTTCGCGCAGGGCAATGGTGGCGTTGATTTTTTCGGTGGTCTCATTGACCTTTTCAGTCAGTTCCGAAATTCTCTGTTCGAGGGAAGAGATCGTCTCGGTGCCTTTTTGTTCGGCCTCCGAAATGGCGCTTTTTTCGCTTTCAAGCGCGGTGATCTGTTCGGCTTTGGTTTTGGCGTCTTCCCCGGACAGGGCGATGCCGTTTTCGAGAATGCCGATGTCCTTGCGGTTTTCGGCAATTTTGAGTTTTTGATCGGCGATCTCGGCCAAAAGCGTCTCGCGGCGGGTGAAAAAGTCGGTTCTGCCCTCGGAAAGCGCACGGCTTTCGACATTTTTCGCGTCGAGGACTTTAGACGCTTTTTCGAGTGCGGCAACGGAGACCGAAAGCGCTTTTTTATCGGCTTCGAGCTGCTTGGTCAGATTTTTGACGGCAACTTTGCTGTTGGCGATCAGTTCGGAGAGTTCGTCCTGCTGGCGCTGCGCCGAGGTGAGCGATAAATCGATGCGTACTTTTTCCTCGGAGAGACCCGTGATGGTCTCGGCCTGCGTATCAACCGTACGCTGGGCGGAAGCAAGTTCGGGTGCAAGTTGTTCGAGATTGGCTTTTAGCGCATCGCTCTGCTTTTTAAGCTTGGCGGCGTTGTCGCGCAGGGATTTAATCTGGTTGCTGCGTGAGAGGGTGCCGCTGCCTCTGCCCAACGATCCGCCGGTCAGAGAGCCGCCGGAGTTGACGACCTGCCCGTCCAGCGTGACGATGCGGTATTTATAACCGTTTTGTTTGGCGGCGGCAAGGGCGCTGTCGAGGTCTTCAAAGACTGCGGTGCGTCCGAGCAGGCGGCGCATAATGCCGCTGTATTTTATGTCATATTGAATTAATTCCGCACCGATGCCCACATAGCCGTTTTTGCCCGAAAACTCGCGTTCGGGCAGCAGGTCGCCGTTGACGGCGCTGACCGGCAGAAATGTGGCGCGGCCTAAATTGTTTTGTTTTAAAAAGTTGATGGCGTATTTGGCCTGCTGCTCGTCGTCGGTGACAATGTGCTGCAATGCGCCGCCGAGAGCGACTTCGACTGCGGTGACATACTGGTCGGGCACGGTGATCAGCCGCCCCACAACGCCGCAGATGCCTTTGAGGGTGTGGTTTTCGAGCACCGCTTTGACGCTGCCGCCGTAGCCCTCCATCTGACGTTCCATGTCCTCGAGGGTTTGGGCTTTGTGCAGGGCCTGCCCGATTTCGACTTCCAGACGGCCGATGTTTTCGCGGGTACCGTCTTGTTTGGCACGCAGGTTTTCGAGCTTTAATACAAGACCTTCCCGGCTGTTGCGGCATTTTGTGATGTCGGCGGTGATGCGGGCGCTGTCTTCAGCCAAAAATTTGGCTTCCTCACGGGCTTCAGCCAGCTGCGGCGTGCGCGTATCCAGCGCCTCGCGGTGTTCGGAGAGCCGCTGTTCGGCCTGTTCGATGTTGGCATTCAACTGCACCTGCGAGATCTTGAGTTCGTTGACTTTCTGGGACGCGGTCTCGATCTCGGTGAACAGTTCGGTGAAGCGCTTTTCCGCGCCACCGGTCTCGGCGTTTAATTTAGCTAATGCCGCCTCGGTGTCGGCGATGCGGTTTTCAAGTGCTTTACATTCGGCCTCTTTTTCGGCGATCTGTTTTTTGCTCTCGGCTTTGAATGTACCGCTGTCGCCGATGGACTGTTCGAGTTGTTTTTGCTGTTCGGCGATACGGGTGATATCGGATTGGCGATGCATGCTGTCGCCTTTTGTAATTTCGATTTTAGAACGGCAGTCGGCAATCTCGGCGCTGTGGGTATCGGCCTCGCGGCGCAGAGAATCGATTTTTAATATGTAGGTTTGAGAGTCGTTGAAAACGTCCTGAATCGCCTGTTCGGCTTTTCGGCTTGCAATCTCGCTCTCGGCGGCCTGCGCTTTGGCGGTCTCCTCGTCAGCTTCACATTTTTTGACGGCGGCTTCGCTTTTTTGAATCGTGTTCAGCCAGACGCCGAGTTCGAGTCCGGTTTTTTCGGCGGACAGCGCCAGATATTCTTTGGCTTTTTCGGACTCAAGGCGCAAGGGTTCGATGCGGGCTTCCAAGACACCGGCGATGTCGGTGAGACGTACGAGGTTTTCCCCGGCTTTTTCGAGGTTTTTTTCGGCCTCCTCGCGGCGATAACGGTGTTTGGAAATACCGGCTGCCTCTTCAAAAATCTCGCGGCGCTCTTCGCTGTGTGCAGAGACGATTTCGGCGATCTTACCCTGACCGATCAGCGAATAACCGTCGCGTCCGAGGCCGGTGTCCATGAACATCTCCAATAAATCGGCAAGGCGAACGGTTTTTTTGTTGATCAGGTATTCGGTTTCGCCGCTGCGGTAGATGCGGCGGGTGACGCAGACCTCGTCCTCATCGAGATCAAGCGAGCGGTCGGCGTTGTCGAGGATTAGAGAGACCTCCGCGAGGCCCGAGGCGGGACGGTCGGAAGTGCCGAGAAAAATGACGTCCTCCATCTTCTTGCTGCGCAGCGCCTTTGAGGAACGTTCGCCGAATACCCACCGAATCGCGTCGCTGATGTTGCTCTTACCACAGCCGTTCGGCCCGACCACAACGGTTACGCCTCGGCGGAAATTGAGGCGCGTGCGCTCGGGAAACGACTTGAAGCCGAACATCTCGACGGATTTTAAGAACATGCTTTGAACGTCCTTTCGATGGGTTTGAATTTAGATGATTACCGTGTAGGGGCGAATCGTATTCGCCCGGGACTTTAGCCCCGTGACAATCCGGATTTTGCGGTGACCGGGTTGTTTGGTAATCCGGACTCTGTTTTCTGGATCGCTCGTCCAGGCGTGAGGCTTTACCTCGCGCTTTTTCTCTGCAAAGATGGTTTTTCGTCATTGCGAAGGGCTTTAGCCCCGTGGCAATCCAGATCGCGGGCTTTATTAAAACGCAGGATTATTCGGACACTTCGTTTCTGGATTGCTTCGTCGCTATGCTTCTCGCAAAGACGGTTATGAAATTCCTTCAACCATAAAATCATACCGCGGCAGACCGTCAACCTCGGTGAAAATGACATTGTATCCGAGTTGCGCCAACCGCAGCAGGTTTTTGCGGTGCTGCCCGGCGGCCGCCGAGTGCATTCCTCTCGCAATAAAAACATTATAGCGCATCGCGGGCCTTTTTTCCAGTGTTTTCAACAGATTGCGATAGAAATATTCCCCGATGACGAGTTCGCCGAACGCCGGATGAAATGCGCCCGCAAGCGGGTTGGCTTCCGGCGCGAAATCGGCGTGCAGACCCATACGGATGATCGGGATGTTTTTATAAAGCGCTTTTTCAAAGATTTGAACACAGACTTCAACCGCTTCATCCACGGTCTGCGGGTCATATTCGCCGCTTTTCCACAGTTTTTCGAGCAGAGTGTTTGCAAACACCGCCGTTGGGTAGACGCGCATACAGTCGGAATTTGCGGCAAGTAGGTCGTCGGCGGTCTTTAAATCTTTCTGCGCGTCGGAACGATACAGGCCGGTCATCATCTGAAGCCCGAGTTCGAAACCGGATTGTTTAATTTTTTCGGCAGATTTGAAAATATCCCGTGCGTTATGGCCGCGCAGGTTGGCCTTCAACACCTCGTCGTCGGTGCTTTGGGCGCCGAGTTCAATCACGCCGACGCGGTATTCTTTCAAAATCCCCAAAACCTCGGTGTCAATGGCGTCCGGTCGGGTGGAGATGCGGATGCGGGTGAATTTTTTGCCATCCAAAAAGAGTTGGGCGGCAGTCAGGAGTTCAAGCATATAAGCGCGGGGGACAGCCGTAAAACTGCCCCCGAAAAATGCGATCTCATACCCTTCTCCCGAAACACCGGCTAACGTCTCTTTTATGCTTTCGGCGGTCGGGAGGGCTTTTACCGAAGTGATGGCCTTTTGGTCGCAGAAACTGCAGCGGTGCGCACAGCCGGCGTTCGGAACGAAAATGGCGACGGTGCCGCGTTTCACAGGACGCCCATCAGCCCGAGCGCTTCTTTCGCTGCGTTCTGCGCCGCCTCCTTTTTGGTCTTGCCGACGCCGGTGCCGATGACGTTGGAATTGAGCAGCACCGACATGGTGAAGGTCTTGTCGTGGGACGGGCCCTCCTCGGTCACGAGTTCATAGGACAATACCTCGCCTTTATTGCGCTGGACGATTTCCTGCAGAGCCGTTTTATAATCGTGCAGTGCGTTGCGTTTGCTTTTGACTAAATATTTACCGACGAACGGCAGTATGAAGTTCGAGGCGGATTCCAAACCCGCGTCGAGATAGATGGCCGCGACGATGGCTTCAAAGGCGTCGGAGAGAATCGACGGCCTGCGCTCGCCGTGGGCGGCTTCTTCGCCTCTGCCGAGCATGATAAACTGCCCGAGATCAAGCTGTCGGGCATAGTCCGCCAAGGCTTTTTCACAGACGGCGGCGGCGCGCATCTCAGTCATGCCGCCCTCGTCCATGTCGGGAAAACGGCGGTAAATGGCCTCCCCGACCACAAAATCCAGAATCGCATCGCCCAAAAATTCGAGGCGTTCGTTGCAGACCGTATCCTTGCTGCTCTCGTAGGCGCATGACGAATGGGTGAGCGCCGTGATCAACAGGGATCGGTCTTTGAAGCGGTGAGCGAGCTTCTGTTCAAAATCCTCGGGGTAAAAATCCATTTTGAGATCCTTTCAATTTATAATCTATGGTGTAGGGGCGAACTGTGTTCGCCCGCTTTATAAGCTACTGATAATATCTGCGGTTGCGTTTTTAGAGCAATTCCGAGCGGGCGAACAAAGTTCGCCCCTACATTGCATCTAAATGATTTTAGACGCAATGTCCTCAATGACGCCGGTTCCGGCGTAAATTTCGGCTTTTTTGATTGCGTTTTTAAAGGCGTCCCATTTGGAACTGCCGTGTGCTTTAATGACCGGCTTGGCGATCCCGAGCAGAGGGGTTCCGCCATATTCGGAGTAGTCGAAACGGTTGGCCATATCACGGAACTGTTTGGTGACGAGTGCGGCGGCAATCTTGGTGCGCGAGGTCGCCACAAAGACTTTTTTAACCTCTTTAAACAGCATTCCGGCAAGTCCCTCGGAGAGTTTTAAAATCATATTGCCGGTGAAGCCGTCGGCCACTGCGACATCGCAGCCGCCGACCGGAAGTTCGCGCGCTTCGACATTGCCGCAGAAATTGATGTTTTTCAGTTCTTTCAGCATTCCGTAGGCCTCGCGCACGACCGGCGTACCCTTGGTATCCTCTTTGCCGACGTTGACCAGGCAGACACGCGGGTTCGGTACCGAAAAGACCTTTTTCTGATAAGCTGCGCCCATCACCGCGAATTGGCGCAGGTGCTCGGGGCGGCATTCGAGATTCGCGCCCGCGTCGAGCAGCAGATAGCAACCTTGCGGATGCGGAATCGCCACCGCCAGCGCCGGACGTTTAACCCCTTCGATACGCCCGACGAGCAGCGAAGCGCCCATGACGAGGCCGCCGGTACTGCCTGCGGAGAGAAAGGCATCGCCCTCACCTGCGGCGAGCATTTTCAGTCCGACCGCCATCGAACTGTCGGG
The DNA here is from genome assembly GCA_035380125.1 of Oscillospiraceae bacterium. Classification (NCBI taxonomy): domain Bacteria; kingdom Bacillati; phylum Bacillota; class Clostridia; order Eubacteriales; family Oscillospiraceae; species Oscillospiraceae bacterium. The sequence goes on along the minus strand of DAOSWV010000020.1, from coordinate 47,005 downwards.
CTTGGCTTTGACGATGTTACGGGGGTCTTCGTCCATATCGAAAATTTCGGAGGCATGGGCGATATCGAGGCCATTCAATGAAATTTGCAACCTTTCGGCGGATTCCGCAATCGCGTTTTTATCGCCGATCAGAATTACTTTCGAGCCGAATTCATCGCAGGCCGCGCGTGCGCCTTTGATGACCTCGTCGGGCGCGTTGTCGCCGCCGAAACAGTCCAGTAAAATTCTCATGTGAAATCCTCCTTGAGTGCCCGGTCCGAAAACGCCGCATAACGCAGGCGTTTGTCGCGAATCTCCGTGTCGAGACCCGGCAGAATTCCGAAATTCGCCCCCATGGGCTGAAAATTGGCGACCGAAGGGTCGGTAATATAGCGGATTAATGCGCCGCTCATCGTGGTGTTCGGCAGAATGCGCGGAGACTTCCCTAGTAGTTTTGCGGCGGCATTATGTCCTGCTAAGATACCGCACATGGCCGATTCGGTGTAACCCTCGACACCGCTGATCTGTCCGGCGAAAAAGATATTGGAATTGCTTTTTAATGACAAGTCGGGAGAGAGCAGTCGGGGGGAGTCGATAAAAGTGTTGCGGTGCATCACGCCGTATCGCATGAATTCGGCGTGTTCCAGCCCCGGGATCATCGAAAAAACCCGTTTTTGTTCGGGGAATTTGAGATTAGTCTGGAAACCGACGAGATTAAAGAGCGTCTTTTCGCGGTTTTCGGCCCTCAGTTGGACGGCCGCCCAAGGGCGGTGACCGGTGTTGGGGTTTACGAGACCGACGGGTTTTAAGGGACCGAATCGGATGGCGTCTTTGCCGCGTTTGGCCAGCACTTCAACCGGCATACAACCCTCGTAGACTTTAGGGCTTTGGTCGAATTCGTGCAGCGGGGCGGTCTCGGCGTGAACGAGTGCGTCCAAAAAAGCTTCGTACTGTTCTTTATTCATTGGGCAGTTGAGGTAGTCGTCGCCCCCCTTGCCGTACCGGGAGGCGAAAAACGCCTTTGAAAGGTCTACGCTGTCGGCGGATACGATCGGGGCGACTGCATCGAAAAACGAGAGTCCGTCACCGCAGAGCGTTTGGATCGCCTCGGCGAGTTTGCCGTCACACAGCGGTCCCGCCGCGATCACGCACATGCCGTCCGGGATTTGGTCGACACGTTCCCGATGAACCGTGATGTTCGGGTTTTGTTCGATTAACCGGGTGACCTCGCGCGAAAACAAATCGCGGTCGACCGCCAATGCGCCGCCCGCCTCAACCCGACAGGTCTGCGCAGCCTGCATCATGACCGAGCCCATGCGGCGCATTTCCTCTTTTAAAAGGCCCGCCGCGCTGTCAATCCGCTCGGCTTTGAGGGAGTTGGAGCAGATCAGTTCAGCCAGATCGGGGGTTTTATGTGCCGGAGAAAAAGAGACGGGTTTCATCTCAAAGAGGTCGACCGAAACGCCGAGGTTCGCCGCGGCGTTGGCCGCTTCGCAGCCGGCCAGTCCGCCGCCGATCACGGTCAGTTTCATGCGTGCACCCCCTCATGTAGGGACGCACCTGTGTGTGCGCCCGTGCTTAAATCGAACTTCGCAATTTATCGGGTATCATACCGACGGGCGCACACAGTGCGCCCCTACGGTTATTCGGTTTCCTCTTTCGCCTTTTTAGTATAGGCCGCTTTTTCATAACCGCAGCCCTCTTTGGCGCAATAGGTTTTGGCGCCCTTGCCCTTTTTGCGAAACATCGGCGTGCCGCACTGCGGGCATTTGTCTGCAATCGGCTCGTCCCAAGTCATGAACTTACACTCGGGATAACCCGTGCAGCCGTAATATTTCGCACCCTTTTTGCTCTCGCGTTCAATCAGCGGTTTACCGCACAACGGGCAGGTGCCGTCGGTCTTCTTCTGATAGGGCTTGGTGTTTTTACATTCGGGATAACCCGGACAGGCCAGGAATTTTCCGAACCGGCCGGTCTTGATGACCATTTTGCGGCCGCAGAGTTCGCAGACCTCCTCGCTCTCGGGGTCGGGCAGTTTGATGCGCTGGCCCTTCATGCTTTCGGCGGCTTCGGTGAGTGTGGTTGAAAATTCACCGTAGAACTTGTCAAGCGTCGGAACCATTTCCATATCGCCGGACTCGATTTCGTCAAGCTGTTCTTCCATGCCTGCGGTGAAACCGGCGTCGACGATTTTCGGGAATTTATCCTCGAGCAGCTGCGTGACCGCCTCGCCCAGTAAGGTGGGTTTGAAGTTCTTGGCTTCGCGTTCGACGTATTCCCGTTTTAAAATCGTTGAGATGATCGGCGCATAGGTGCTCGGGCGGCCGATCCCCTTTTCCTCCATGACCGCAATCAGAGAAGCCTCGTTGTAGCGGGACGGCGGCTGGGTGAATTTCTGATCGCCGGTGATGTCTTCGCAGAGCGGTTTGTCGCCCTCGGACAAGGTTGCAAGCAGCGCCGCATTCTCCTCTTTTTCTTCGTTGGAATTATCATAAAGCGCGGTAAAGCCGTCGAAGACGACGCTGACGCCGTTGGCTTTGAAGAGATATCCGGCGCTCTCGAGTTCGACCGCGACGAGATTTTGAATGCAGGGCGCCATCTGGCTGGCCATAAAGCGCTCCCAGATGAGCTTATAGAGTTTATGCTGTTCGGGCGTGAGCGAACTTTTGATCTTGTCGGGAGCCAGTTCGGGTGTGGTCGGACGGATGGCCTCGTGTGCGTCCTGCGCGTTTTTCGCTTTATAGATATTGCGCTTTTCGGGCAGATAATTTTTGCCGTAAGCGCTTGTGATATAATCTTCCGCTGCCTTGGCCGCTTCGTCGGCGACGCGCAGGGAGTCGGTTCTCATATAGGTGATCAGACCGGTTTCACCGATGCCTTCGACATTGATGCCCTCATAGAGTTTCTGCGCGATCTGCATGGTGCGCTCGGAACGCATGCCCAACCGTCTGGATGCGTCTTGCTGCAGCGTTGAGGTCGTAAAGGGCGGGGCGGGGCGTCTGGTGCGCTTAGTCAGTTTAACGCCGGTGACGGCAAAGGGGGCGTTTTTGCAGGCTTCGATCACTTTGTCGGCCGCGGCTTTATCGGAGAGTTTCAGTTCACCGTTTTTGTCGCCGTAAAATTTTGCTTTGAATTTAGCGCCTTTTTCGGACAGCAGTGCCTCGATAACCCAATATTCTTCCGGGACAAACGCGCGGATCTCACGCTCGCGTTCGACGACCAATCGGACGACGACCGACTGCACGCGGCCTGCGGAAAGTCCCGGTTTGACTTTTTGCCACAAAAACGGGCTGAGCTTGTAGCCGACGATGCGATCCAAAATGCGGCGGGTCTGCTGGGCGTCGACGAGGTCGGCGTCGATGGTGCGGGGGTGTTCCATGCCCTCTTTGACACCGTGGCGGGTGATTTCATTGAAACAGACCCTGATTGCGGCTTTTTCGTCAAGCTTTAAAACCTTGGCCAAATGCCACGAGATGGCCTCGCCCTCGCGATCCGGGTCGGTCGCGAGAAAGACGAAATCGCTTTCTTTGGCGGCGTCTTTGAGAGTTTTGATGACGGTTTTTTTATCGGGCATTTCGATATAGTCGGGTTTGAAACCGTTTTCCAGATCGACTGCGAGTTTGCCTTTCGGCAGGTCGCGGATGTGCCCTTTCGAGGCAATGACCTGATAGCCACTGCCTAAAAATCCTTGGATCGTTCGGCCCTTTTCCGGGCTCTCGACGATGATGAGTTTTGCCAATTCTTTTAACCTTCCTTTCGCTGTGGGTGAAATTCTCTATGTGCGCAGATATTTTCGGCCGGGGAGGGCGGTTACAAGGCCGTCCATCTCCAGCTGCGCAAGCCGTGCGATCAATTTGCGCGCGTCCATTTCCGTGCGGTCGGCCAGTTCGTCGACCGTGAGCGCGCCGTCTTTGAGCTGCAAAAGCACCGGATCGGTGATCTCGGGCTCCGGCTCGGGCTTCAGATTCAATTTCAGTTGTTGAATCGGCTCGGGGAGTTTTAATTTGGTTTTCAAAGACGTGTTGAGCGCTTTCAAGATTTGCCTTGCGTTGGTGACCGGGATTGCGCCTTCGGCGATCAGGTCACAGATCTCTGCCGCGCCGGTGCGGCTGTAATCGGTCATGGTCACAAAAATGGGGTGTCTTTGTTTTAGAGCACAGTTTGCGGTGATCAATGCGCCGCTCTTTTCTCTGGCCTCGGCGACGAATACCCCGTCCGATAACCCCGAGACCAACCGGTTTCGGGTGGGGAAGGTGTACTTGGTCGCGTGGGTTTCGGGTGGATATTCGGTTAAAATCAGGCCTCTGTCGGCGATGATTTCAGCCAATCGGGCATTTTCAACCGGGAACAGTTTTAAAAGCCCGCCACCCCAGACTGCAACCGTGAACCCGCCCGCTTTGAGTGTGCTCTCGTGGGCAACCGTGTCAATGCCCGCCGCCATACCGCTGATGATCGTTACACCCGCCGATGCGAGTTCACCCGATATTTCGGCGGTGATTTTTTGGCCGAAGGGGGTCATGCTGCGGGTGCCGACCACGGCGAGAGACGGTGCGTCGTTCAGGCGTTGAAAGTATTGTGCATTTCCACGATAAAAAAACAGGGCCGGGGGATTTTTGAGGTGGGACAGCCGTTTGGGAAACAAGGGATCCCCGTAAGGGAGGATGCCGAAGCCGTGCCGGTCGCAGGTTGCGGCGATGTCCTCGGCAGCCATTATAGCATATTTTTCCGCGAAATTCACCGGTTTTGAGATTTGTTCGCGGTTTTTATAAATTTCTTCAAAGCTGCCGTATTCGTTGTAAAGCTTTACCGCACGGGTTGACGGAATGCCGCAGCTGAGCGCCGTCCAGACCGCGCAAATCTGTTCCCGCGTCATTTCCCGAACAACTCCCACAACAAAATCGAAGCCGCAGATGCGGCGTTCAGCGACTCGGCCCGCCCTTTCATCGGAATGATAACCGGCGTGACAACCGCTGCTGTTTCGGGTGTGATGCCGTTGGCCTCGTTGCCGACGACGAGGATGAAATTTTCGGGAACGGAGAGCTTCGTGATTGCAACGGCGTTTTCGGACAGCATGGCTCCATATACCGTAAAGCCTTTTTCAGAGAGCGCTTTAAGGTCTGAAGGAAAATCGGCGCTCTCGTAAATCGGCAGACGGAACGAACAGCCCATTCCGGCACGCAGCACTTTTGGCGAAAACACGTCGGTGCAGTCGGCTGAGAGCAGAATGCCGTTTGCGTCGAATGCTTCCGCAGTGCGCAGGATCGTACCCAGATTACCGGGGTCGGCAATGTGTTCAAGCGCCAGGATTTTACCGCCTGAAAGCTGAGAGGTGGGGCGTTTGAGGTCGTTTGTATCGCACAGACAAAAGATCCCCTGCGGGTTTTGAACGTCCGAGAGCGTTTTTGCTACATTATCGCTGATTTCGATCCGTTCGAAAACGGTCTCTTCGGTCAGGAAGAAATCCGGATGTTTTTCGGAAAAATCCCGGGTGAAAAACAGCGTTTTTGCGCGGTTCGAAGCAACTGCTTCAGCACACAGACGCAGACCTTCCGTAAAGCAGAGGCCGTTTTGTGCACGCGTTTTAACGTCGGTTTTTAACGTTAGCGCAAATTTGATTTTGTCGTTTTTTGTCGATGTTATAATCATACTGCAAAAACAAAAGAGCTGCGCACGCGCGAGGCGTGCACAGCTTTTATTCGGTTACTTGGATGCGGTTTCGGTCTTCGGCTTGGCAGCTGCGGGCTTCTTGGCGGCTGCGGGTTTCTTTTCTGTTGACGCGGTTGCTGCCGGTTTATCAGCTGCGGGTTTCTTTGCCGTTGTCCCGGTCGTGGTCTTTTTTGCGGCGGGTTTTTTCGCTGTTTCCGCTTTTTCAGAGGTTTCCGGTTTAGCGGCGGGCTTTGCGGCCGGTTTCTTGGCCGCGGGTTTTGCAGGGGCTTCCGTGGTCTCTTCGGCGGCGGTCTCTTTTTTCGCCGGGGCTTTCTTGGCGGGAGCCGCTTTCTTTTCGACGGATTTATTCTCCAGCGCAACCTCTTTGACGGTTCCGCTCTTGGCGGTCTCGACCAGTCCTACGAACGCCTTGGCGTCGTTGACGGCGAGCTCGGCGAGCATCTTGCGGTTGAGTTCGATGCCGGCTTTCTTCAGGCCGTTCATGAACGTGGAATAATTCATTCCGTTGGCGCGGCATCCGGCGTTGATACGGGCGATCCAGAGCTTGCGGAAATCGCGCTTTTTCAGACGGCGGCCGACATAGGCATACTGCCCGGATTTCATGACCGCCTGTTTTGCGGTGTGGAACTTGGAATGTTTGCTGCCGAAATACCCTTTCGCGGAATGGATGATCTTGTTCCTTTTTTTGCGGGAGATCAGACCGCCTTTAACTCTAGCCATGATTTTCTTCCTCCGAATTCATTATGAGTACGGCAGCAGTTTCTTGACCGCTCCGGCGTTGGTCTTGTCGACGTATTCCGCTTTGCGAAGACCTCTCTTGAGTTTGGTGGTCTTCTTGTTGAGGATGTGTCTGCGGTTGGCGTGCGAGCGCTTGACCAGACCGTTTTTGGTCATCTTGAAACGCTTGGAAGCGCCGGAATGTGTTTTCAGCTTTGGCATTTTAAACCCTCCGAATTTTTTACGGCATAAGCCGTTTTGTTTCATCCCAACGGGGATGATTATTTCGCCGCTTTGGGCGAGAGGAACATGTATATGAAACGACCCTCGAGCTTGGGCGGTTTGTCGATGGTACCCGATTCGGCACACGCCTCGGCAAAGCGGTTCATGACGTCGTAGCCGATGTCGGTGTGCGTCATTTCCCGGCCGCGCAGACGGATGGAGACCTTGACCCGGTCGCCGCCGTCGAGGAACTTACATACCTGTTTGGCTTTGGTATTGAAGTCGTGTACGTCGATTTTTAAACTCAGGCTCATACCTTTGACTTCGATGATGTGTTGGTTTTTCTTGATCTCTTTTTCGCGCTTTGTCTGTTCAAAGCGATATTTGCCGTAGTCCATGATCTTGCACACGGGCGGATTGGCATTGGGTGAGATCTTGACCAGATCGAGATCCTGTTCATAGGCGATTTCACGGGCGGCAGCGGCGTTCATGACGCCCAGCTGGGCACCGTCCGCACCGATCACGCGGATCTGTCGGTCGTTGATGGCTTCGTTGATTTGCAATTCTTTCGCTGCGATGGTATATGCACCTCCAAACCCTTTATTAGAAAAAAATATACGGACAATACAAAAATCGTCCGCATGCCTGTGTGCCACAATCGGTAAGTGGCAACGGGGTTCTTGTTACCCCGTTATGGGACCTTTCGGCGTCTGTCGAAAAGGTGAGAGCATTTTCACACTCTGCTTCACGATTTGCTTGGGTATTGTAACATATCTTATTTGTGCTGTCAAGCAATTTCACAAAAAATTATAAAATCAGCTTAGATTGAACTTTTTTAACACCATTTGGGCAATCGCAACGCGCGGCGTGCGGGTGTCCATGGCTTGTTTTTCGATATAGCGGTGGGCGTCCGGTTCACTCATGTTCATCTTGGAGATCAAGACCCATTTGGCACGGTTAATCAGGCGGATCTCGTCCATCTTCTCTTTGAGTGAGACCGTCTGCCGTTCGGCGGAAATCAAGCGGGAACGGGTCGCGGCAGCCAATTTGACGGAGCGGTAGAGCTCGTCGCGGGTGGTTGGTTTGAGCACGGTCAGAACACCGCTGTCCTCGACTTGGCAGGTGACTTCGTCAAACGAGGTGTTTTTGACGAGGATGATTACGCTGCAAAAACGGTTTTCGACTAATTCCAAAGCGAGTTGGGTTCCGAATTCGTCGGAGAGCGGTGCATCTATGAGGATCATGTCGAACTGCTGCGAACACAGCAGACGGCGGCATTGTCCGGCGTTGGAGCAGGAGATGATCGGGGAATAGGCATCTCCGGGCAGAAGGCCGCTCAAAAGGGAGGCCGTCGACGACGACCCTGTGACAATTAACACGCTCAGCGGCTGCTTTTCGGGCATAGACCTCACCTCCCTCGGGAATCAACGGGGTTTTGATACAGAATGATTCAACAGAGATACTATTCTGTATAGGCCTTGAGCAGCCGTTTGGGCAGAATATTACGGATAAATTCGCTCTCTGCTGCGATTTTCTTGGCTTTTTCAAGCGTCTCCGGCAATTTATCGAGTTTGTCGGTGAATTCTTTCAGGGCGGCGGTAAGATCGAGTTCCACCGGACCGGTCAAGGCCATGTTTTTCTCGATGCCGTCGAGGCCGGCCTGAATCAGCAGCGCGATCGCCAGATAGGGATTGACGGTCGGGTCGGGCGAGCGCAGCTCAAAACGCGAACGGCCCGGGGTGGTCTCCTCGGGGATGCGGATCAGCTGCGAACGGTTGCCGTGCGCCCAAGAGATATAGCGCGGGGCTTTGCGGTCACCGAGGCGGGCATAGGATTTGTCGGTCGGATTCAAAAACGCCGACATCTCCGAGATATGCGCCATCACACCCGCCATAAAGGCGTCGCGGTTTTTCTGTAAGGAGATATTGATATGCATACCGCTGCCGCTTTTACCGGGCAGGGGTTTGGGGTCAAACGAGGCCCAGAGACCGTTTCCCGCGGCAATGGTGCGGACCGCGAATTTAAAAGTGACCGCGTTGTCGGCCGCTGTGAGGGGGTCGGCGCAGCGGAAATCGATCTCGTTTTGACCGGGACCGTCTTCGTGCCGGGAGCTCTCGGGGATGATGCCCATCTCCTCGAGCGCAAGACAGATCTCGCGGCGCACATTCTCACCGCGGTCGTCGGGCGCGATATCCATATAAGCGGCGTTGTCGAACGGGATTAAGGTTTTCTCGCCGTCCTCACCGGTTTTGAACAGATAAAATTCGATCTCGGTGCCGAACAGGCAGTCGACGCCTTTTTCGTGGGCGGTTTTGATCGTTTTTTGCAGCAGAGAACGGCAGTCGCATTCGATCGCCGCACCGTTGGGGCCTACGACATCGCAAAACATCCGGATGACCCGCCCGTGGGTCGGACGCCACGGCAAAACCGCCAGCGTCGAGGGGTCCGGCTTGAGAATCAGATCGGACTTCTCACCCTCGGCAAAACCGTCGATGGCAGAGCCGTCAAACGAGATGCCATCGGAGAAGGCGCGTTCGATTTCCGAGGGCATGATGGAGACGTTTTTCTGAACGCCGTAGACATCGCAGAATGCCAGTCGGATAAATTTTACATCTTCCTGGCGGATGAAATCCATGACCTCCTGTTTTGTGTATGACATAGCGGGGGCTCCTTTCAGTTTGCAACGTACAATTCTTTATAGGGATTGGAGGAGTTCGGGGTGAGTTGGATATATTCCCGTGCCAGAACCGGCGCCGGGTCGACGCCGAAATAGGCGCAGTATTTTTCGATGTAGGATTTTGCATCGGACAGATCGGCGGGTTCGACGTGCACCTGCGGCGGGAAAGAGAGCTCATAGGAGGTTTTGCGCAGAATGATCTTGCCGCCGTGCATACCCGTGCCGCAGAAATTGCCGACGATGCGTTCCTGATCACAGAGACCCAATACGATGATCAGGCCGCCGGCCAGATATTCGCCTAAAAAGCTGCCGGTTTTTCCGCCGATGACCAGCACCGGTTTTTTGTCCATGTATTGCTTCATATGCACGCCGGAACGGTAGCCGGTGTTGCCTTTAATATAGATTTCCCCGCCGCGCATGGCATATCCCACCGTGTCGCCGCAGAGGCCGTGAACGACGATTTTGCCGCTGTTCATGGTGTCGCCGACCGCGTCCTGCGCGTTGCCGTGTACCGTGAGTTCGGCACCGTCCATATAGGCGCCCAGCGCGTTGCCGGGTACGCCGTAGATGTCGACGGTGGCTTTGCCGAGACCCGCCGCGATAAAGCGCTGTCCGAGGGCGTTTTTAATCTCGAACTTTTTACCGGCTTTGCGCACCAGTTCGTTGAGTTCGGTATAAGTTAAATTTTGAGCGTCGATTGTCATATTGTTTCCATCCTCCCGGATATATCATGTAGGGGCGGATATCATCCGCCCGCGGGCAGTTATGCGGTTATCTCTCGGGCGGATACGATCCGCCCCTACTATTATATTATTTGGCTTTACCCGCAAGGGTCTCATCGCGGTATTTTTTCGAGAAGCACAGCAGAGACGGCTGTTTGCAGACCAGATCGAAATCGATGGAGGAAAGCGGTTTTCGCTCGCGGATCAACGCGGTATAGATGCCCGCTTTGTCGATGTCGTCCACCAGAATGAAGCCGTTCAGATGGTCGTCGCAGTAATACAGCTTTTTCAGGCCGTTGGAACGGTCGATATAGCATTCGCCGACCGGGCTGCCTGCGGTCATGATGTGCATGCCGAGCAGTCCCATCGCGTTCATCGGCATGGCGCAGTCAAACGACGCCTCGCCGCCCGCCATATCGATGCCTGCGGTTTCGCCCTGCCGGTAAGCGTTCGGCAGCAGCGCCAGGATCCGGCTCTGGCAGCAGGTGATGTCGTCGCTCTCGGTGCAGTCGCCCGCCGCCCAGACATTCGGCAGCGAAGTGCGCTGTTTGTGGTCGGTCAGGATGCCGCGCCCGACATTACCACCCGCGTCTTTGATCAGTTCGGTGTTGGGACGCACGCCGACCGCGAGAACCAGAATATCAAAGGGGATGTCGTCGCCATCTGTTTTAGCGACATTGCCCTCAAAGCCCTTGATGGCGCAGCCGAGCCGCAGGGCGATACCCTTTTCGGTCAGCATCTCCTGCACGGGAGCCGCAGAATCGTCGTCGAGAATGCTCGAGAGCACCCGGGGTGCCATATCGGCCACGGTGATCTTTTTGACCCGTCCGTAGATGCCCTCGGCGCATTTAAGGCCGATCAAGCCACCGCCGACGATCAGGACGCTCTTATCTTTATCGAGAACCTTTTCGAGGTTCAGCGCGTCGTCGAACGACATAAAGGTGAATTTCTCCGGCACCGTGTCGAGCCCCGAAAACGGCGGCACGAATGCTCGGGAGCCGGTTGCGACCAATAATTTGTCGTAGGGGACTTTTTTGCCGTCGGAAAGCGTGACCGCTTTTTCGTTGATGGCCGTTACCTCGCCGTAGACGAGTTCGCAGCCGTTGTCGGCATAGAAACTGTCGGGGCGGTATTTGATGCGCTCACCGTCAGTCTTGCCGCAGAGATAATAGGAGATCAGCGGGCGGGAATAGGTATGGAAATGTTCCTTGGAGATGACCGTGATCTTCCCCTTTGAACTGACCGAGCGGATGCCCTCGATGCAGCCGACTGCCGCAGCCGAATTTCCGATAATAACATAATTCATGGCTATCTCTCCTCAAACACGATTGCGCCGTTCGGGCAGCCCGTGACGCAGGCCGGCGTTCCGCCGTTCTTGATGCAGAGTTCGCACTTCTGCACCGCGCCCTCGTCGTCGCGCGAAACCGCGCCGTAGGGGCAGACCAGCATGCAGGTCAGGCAGCCGACGCATTTGTTGCGGTCGATGGAGATCAAACCGTCCTTGCGGGTCAGCGCGCCGGTGATGCAGCTTTTGACGCACAGCGGTTCGTCGCAGTGGCGGCAGGAGACCGCATAACTGATCTCCTCACCCTCTTCCACGCGGATGCGCGGGCGGATGACCCGCAGGTCGCGCAGGGCAAAGGCCATGTTCTTTTTGCCGCTGTTGGCAAATGCGCAGTTATATTCGCACAGATGGCACCCTAAGCACCATTTTTCATTTACATATACTCGTTTCATGCTCATTCTCCTGCGTGGGCGATGCCCAGAATCTCAAGCTCTTTTTCGTTCAGGCCGACGCCGCGCAGCATGGCGCGGTTGCCTCTGAGCGCTTCGATGGAGTTGATGCCCATACTGCCCATAAATTCCTTGATCTCGTGGTTCCAGGCGGTCATCAGATTGATCAGACGCTTATAGCCGAGATCGGGGTTCAGGCGGCGTACCAGTTCGGGGCGCTGGGTCGCGATGCCCCAGTTGCATTTACCGGTCTGGCAGCTGCGGCACAGGTGGCAGCCGAGTGCGATCAGAGCGGCGGTTGCGATATAGACCGCGTCTGCACCCAGTGCGACGGCTTTGACCACGTCGGCGCTGGAGCGGATGGAACCGCCAACCACCAGCGAGACGTTGTCGCGGATACCCTCCTGACGCAGACGGGAATCGACGCTGGCAAGCGCCAGTTCGATCGGAATGCCCGTGTTGTCGCGGATGCGGGTCGGCGCTGCACCGGTGCCGCCTCTGAAGCCGTCGATGGCGATTACGTCTGCACCACTGCGGGCGATGCCGCTTGCAATCGCCGCAATGTTATGCACTGCGGCCACTTTTACGATGACTGGTTTTTGATAAGCCGAGGCCTCTTTGAGGGAATAGACCAGCTGACGCAGGTCCTCAATGGAATAGATATCATGATGAGGCGCGGGGGAGATGGCGTCGGAACCGACCGGAATCATACGGGTGGCCGAGACATCGCCGACGATTTTCGTGCCGGGCAGATGTCCGCCGATGCCGGGTTTTGCGCCCTGACCCATCTTGATCTCGATGGCCGCGCCGGCCTCGAGGTAATCTTTATAGACGCCGAAACGGCCCGAGGCCACCTGGACGATGGTGTTGGGTCCGTATTCGTAAAAGTCCTTATGCAGGCCGCCCTCGCCGGTGTTATAGAAGATGCCCAGTTCCTTGGAGGCGCGTGCCAGACATTCATGCGCGTTGTAACTGATGGAACCGTAGGACATCGCCGAGAACATGACCGGCATCGACAGTTCGAGTTGGAGCGGCAGTTCGGGCAGCAACGTGCCGTTTTTGTCGCGCTTGAGTTCGGCGGTCTTTTTGCCCAAGAACACGCGGGTCTCCATCGGCTCGCGCAGCGGGTCGATGGACGGGTTGGTGACCTGGGAGGCGTTCATTAAAATCTTATCCCAATAAACGGGGAGATTCTGTGGATTGCCCATTGAAGACAGCAGAACGCCGCCGCTTTCGGCCTGTTTGTAAATCTCTTTGATCAGGCTCGACTGCCAGTTTGCGTTTTCACGAAACTCGTTTTTGTTCTTGATGATCTTTAACGCTTTCGTGGGACAAAGAGAGACGCACCGGTGACAATCGACGCACTTTGATTCATCCGCTATCATCCGATCCGCCTCAGCCAAATAAGAGTGTACCTCGTTGGCACACTGTCGCTCGCAGACACGGCAGCGGATGCAGCGCGTGTCGTCGCGGAGTACTTCGAAATCGGGATATTTGAAATCAATCGACATAATTACAGCAATTCCTTTCCGCTAATAAACGCAGGCTTACCCTTTGGCCTTGGCGGGCTTTTTTTCGAGGGTGAAGATGATCGGTTCGCCGCCTGCCGGTGAATAGAGGTTTTCTGCGTCGGGTTCCATCTGGCGGATGGCGCATTCCTCGCTGGCCACATAGGCGATTTTGCCCTTTTCGGCGGCCACCATCGAGCGCAGTTTCAGTCGGTCGTTGAGCGCCATCATGCCGCCCTCATAGCCGAGCAGAATCGAGAACGGGCCGGTAATCAACAAGCTGCCGAACGCCTTACGCAGACGGGTGCAGCGGTCGCGTTCCTCTTCGGGCATGCGTGAGATCGTGGTCCAGAACGACGCCGAGAAGACGTTCGCGACCTCTTTGGGCGTCAGACCTTTGCGGCGCATCAGATAGTCGGTCATATAGGTGATGACCTCGGTATCGGTCAGAAGCGTACATTTATAACCGAACATCTCGATATAACGGCGGTTGGCGTCGTAGGAGGAAATCTCTCCGTTATGTACGACCGAGTAATCGAGCATCGCAAACGGATGTGCGCCGCCCCACCAGCCCGGGGTGTTGGTCGGATAGCGGCCGTGACCGGTCCAGCAGTAGCCCTCGTATTCGTCGAGGCGGTAAAATTCGCCGACGTCTTCGGGGAAGCCGACCGCTTTGAACACGCCCATATTCTTGCCGCTTGAAAAGACATAACTGCCTTTGAAATTGGTGTTGATATTAATGACCGCACGGGCGACGTATTCGCGCTCGTCAATGCCGCTGTCTGTCAAACGGTTGTGGTTAGGCGCGACAAAATACCGCCAGATCAGCGGGATATCGGTGATTTTAGATGATTTTCGGATCGGAATACGAGAAAGGTTGACCACCTCGAACATCTTGTCGAGATAGGTTTCACACTCTTCTCTGGCCGCCGCGTCATTATAAAACAGGTGCAGAGCATACAAGTCGGCATATTGCGGATAGATGCCGTAACCGGCAAAACCGCCGCCCAAGCCATTGGAACGCTCGTGCATCACGGTCATCGATTTAACGATCTTTCCGCCGTTGATGGGCGTGCCGTCTTTGGCGAATACTCCTGAGATCGCGCACCCCGAAGGGATGCGGACTTCTCCTTCACGAATCATAACAGTACCTCACAGTTTAATCGGGACAAAAACAGATAGCAAAAAAGCGCCGCCGCGCAGACTTACTCATCGCGCGGTGAACGCCTTTGTCCACAACCATAGTATATAATGCGAATTCCGGATTGTCAACAGTTTTTCACTTTTGGATGAAAAACGGCCCTCCCGCGCAGGAAATATTTCGTTATAATAGCATAAAAACCGCAAATATTCCTGTAAACGGTTCTAAATAACAGGCTCGGGAATAAAAAATACGTTTAAGAAAATAACAGTTAAAGATTTAAAAACCGCAAATCCGGTGGATACAGGAATCAAGGGTTACGGCTATTTTAACATATTTATAATAAGTATGTCCAGTTAAAATCGTTTCTCCTGCACCGTGAATTTCGAGAACAACGGATGATGTCCTTGCATATGATAGGGGTGCGGTGGTTATGCCGCAATGACGAAATCAGGTGTGCGAACGGGCTGCGTTCCCTCCGATCACAGGGGTTGCTTGCGTTTGCTTCGCGCACACTCGAATTTTTTTAAAAAGGGTATTGACATTATTTCAAAAATGGTGTATAGTACTACCATATTACGGCAAAGGCGCCGCAGATTAATTTCTGTGGCGTCTTTTCCTTTTACTATATAAAATGATCGATCATTTTTTACAAAGGAGACATGGTTATGACAAATATTCCCGAGATCTTCGGAAGCATGGTGTTCAACGACTCAGTCATGAAGGCACGGCTCCCCAAAGAGACCTACCGATCGCTTAAACAGACGATCAAAGAGGGGAAAACGCTGGATCTTTCAGTGGCAAACGTCGTTGCAAACGCGATGAAGAACTGGGCGCTCGAAAGAGGTGCAACCCATTATACCCACTGGTTCCAGCCGATGACCGGCATCACCGCCGAAAAACACGACAGCTTTATCTCGCCCGACGGTGACGGCGGCGTGATCTTGGAATTTTCGGGCAAAGAACTTGTCAAGGGTGAACCTGACGCTTCGAGCTTCCCCTCCGGCGGCCTGCGTGCCACCTTTGAAGCCCGCGGCTATACCGCCTGGGACCCCACGTCTTTTGCGTTTATTAAAGAGGGCATCCTCTGCATTCCGACGGCGTTCTGCTCCTATGCGGGCGAGGCGCTCGATAAAAAGACCCCTCTGCTGCGTTCGATGGAAGCCATCGACATCCAGACCCAGCGCATTTTAAAGCTCTTCGGCAACGAGACGGCTTCGATCAAGACCACCGTCGGCCCCGAACAGGAATACTTTTTGGTACCCAAAGAACTCTATGACCGCCGCAAGGATCTGATTTTCACCGGACGCACCCTGTTTGGCGCAATGTCCCCTAAGGGTCAGGAACTCGAAGATCACTATTTCGGCTCCATCAAGCAAAAGGTTATGGAGTATATGCAGGATTTGAACGAGGAGCTTTGGAAACTCGGCATCTCGGCCAAGACCGAACATAACGAAGTGGCTCCCGCCCAGCACGAACTGGCCCCGGTCTTTGCGACTACCAACGTCGCCACCGACCACAACCAGCTCACGATGGAACTGATGCAGAAAATCGCCAAACGCCACGGCATGGTCTGCTTACTGCACGAGAAACCCTTCGCGGGCGTCAACGGCAGCGGCAAGCACAACAACTGGTCGATTTCCACTGCCGAAGGGCAAAACCTCCTCGAACCGGGCGATACCCCGTTCGAAAACGCCCAGTTCCTGCTGATTCTCTGCGCGGTCATCAAGGCCGTTGACGAGCATCAGGATCTGCTGCGCATCTCGGTCGCCAGCGCCGGCAACGATCACCGTCTCGGTGCAAACGAAGCGCCTCCCGCCATCGTCTCGATTTTCCTCGGCGATGAGCTGACCGGTATTTTGGATGCCATTGAAAAAGATAAGGCCTATGACGGCAAGGGCCAGACCAAGTTTGAAATCGGCGTCAACGTGCTGCCGCATTTCCCCAAGGACACCACCGACCGCAACCGCACCTCGCCGTTTGCCTTCACGGGCAACAAGTTCGAATTCCGCATGCTCGGCTCGGCCAACTCCATCGCCTGCGCCAACATCATGCTGAACACGGCCGTCGCCGAGGCTTTCCGTATCTACGCGGATAAACTCGAAGGCGCAAAGGACTTTACCGGTGCGCTGCACGAGTTGATTCAGTCCGAGATCAAAGCCCACAAACGCATTGTCTTCAACGGCAACGGTTATGACGACGCCTGGATCGAAGAGGCCGAAAAACGCGGACTGCTCGACCTGCGTACAACGCCCGACTGCCTGCCGCTGCTGATCTCCGACGAGAACGTCAAACTCTTCAAACAGCACAAGATCTACACCGAGGCCGAGATCAAGTCACGCTACGAGATCATCCTTGAAAACTACGTCAAGATCATCACCATCGAGGCACTCACGATGATCGATATGACCGACAAGGACATTCTCCCCGCAATCAGCGGCTATGTCAGCGGTCTGTGCAAAACAGCCGAGCTGAAGAAGGGCCTGAAATGTGCGGCCGGTTACGAAGCAAAGACCGCCGTCAAGCTCTCCGAACTCAGCGATTCGATCCTCGAAAGCTGCGAGGCGCTCAAAACGGGTCTCTTTGAACTCAAAGAAATTTCAGAATCGCTTGAAGCATCCGAGTTCTGCAAAGATACCGTCATCCCCACCATGGAAAAACTGCGCACCGTGTGCGATGAGGCCGAAGGTCTGACTGCTACAGACGCTTGGCCGCTGCCGAGTTACGGCGAGATGCTGTTCGGCGTCAGATAAATATATAAAAGACAGATAAAAGAGAAAAAGCAGCTCGAAAAAAGAGGAAACGCAACCATACACATCATATAAACAGGAGAAGGAAGTTTTGGATTAATCGCCAAAGCCGTAGTTGAAGTTTGCTTTGCGACCCCCGAAACGACCGCTCCCCAAATGAAAGGAAGGCAACACTATGGACAACATCACGGTACTGTTTTCGGACGTCGACAATCTATGGGTACTGATCGCTGCGGCGCTGGTCTTCTTTATGCAAGCCGGATTCGCAATGGTTGAGACCGGATTTACCCGTTCCAAAAACGCAGGTAACATCATCATGAAGAACTTGATGGACTTCTCGATCGGCACACCGCTTTACTGGCTGGCCGGATTCGGCATCATGTTCGGAACCCAGAGCGCGATCTTCGGGGGAATCGATCTGTTCACACGGGGCGATTACTCTGCGGTTCTTCCCGCGGGCGTCAGTTTACCCGCATTCCTGATCTTCCAGACCGTTTTCTGCGCCACGGCGGCGACCATCGTCTCCGGCGCTATGGCAGAGCGCACAAAGTTCAGTTCTTACTGCATCTACAGCGCGATGATCAGCTTGCTCATCTATCCGATTTCCGGACACTGGATCTGGGGCGGCGGCTGGTTGGCCGGTCTCGGCTTCCATGATTTCGCCGGTTCCACAGCGGTCCATATGCTCGGTGGTGTTGCCGCACTCGTCGGTGCCATCGTACTCGGACCCCGTATCGGCAAATATGACAAAGACGGCAAATCCAGAGCTATCCCCGGCCACAGCATCACCTTGGGCGCACTCGGCGTGTTCATTCTGTGGTTCTGCTGGTTCGGATTCAACGGCGGCTCCACCGTGTCCATGACAAACGGCGCCGCGGAAGTGGCCGGTTTGGTTTTCGTCAACACCAACCTCGCAGCGGCCTGCGCGACAGTCGCGGTCATGCTGATCACTTGGATCCGTTATAAGAAACCGGACGTCTCGATGACCCTGAACGGCTCTTTGGCCGGTCTGGTCGCTATCACTGCGGGCTGCGACGCCGTTTCTCCTATGGGAGCAGCCATCATCGGCGTTCTGGCAGGTTTCGTGGTTGTCTTCGGTATTGAGTTCGTTGACAAAGTGCTCAAGGTCGACGATCCGGTCGGCGCGGTCGGCGTCCACGGTTTGAGCGGCGCATTCGGCACAATTATGACCGGTGTGCTTGCGACACAGGATTCGCTGGATGCATGGGGCATGACACGGCTCCAGTCCATCGGCACACAGGCCCTCGGTGTTCTCGCCGTCGCCGCTTGGTGCGGAATTACCGCGACCATTCTGTTTGTCACCTTGAAAAAGACAACCGGTCTGCGTGTCAGTGCCGCTGAAGAAATCAGCGGTTTGGATCTGCCCGAACACGGTTTGGCCAGCGCGTATGCCGACTTCATGCCGATGGTCGAAAGCGACATGGCGGCGATTGCACCGATTATCGCAGCTGTGGAAGCCCCTGCGGTGCCAGTTGAGGCGGCCGTTCCGGTTACCAAGGTTGTCAATCCGGGTGCAAAACTGACCAAGCTCGATATCGTCTGCAAGCAGGAGCGTTTCCCGATCCTCAAAGAGGCTCTCGGCGAACTGGGCGTGACCGGTATGACCGTCACCAACGTGCTCGGCTGCGGCGTCCAGGGCGGACACACGGAATATTATCGCGGTGTCAAACGCGAAGTCAATCTGCTGCCGAAGGTCTGTGTTGAAGTCGTGGTTTCGAAAGTTCCCGTTCGGGATGTGGTCGAGGCGGCCAAGAAAGCATTGTATACGGGACATATCGGTGACGGTAAGATCTTTGTCTATGATGTTGAAAATGTCATCAAAGTACGTACAGGTGAAGAGGGCTATGCAGCTCTTCAGGATACAGAATGTTAATGATCTAAAATTGATCGGGGGTTTTTGAGTTTGTGCACCATCATCGGTTTTACCGAAAACAACATCTCTAAAGGCGAGGTTTCCCGCTGCCTTGAATGCACTGGGAGACGCGGACCGGACGGAGAACGGATTGAGGACGCCGGAAAAGGTCTGTTGGGATTCCAGCGGCTGTCAATCATGGGCCTTACACCCGAGGGTATGCAGCCGTTTTCGCTGGGATCCAGCAAAGCGGTCTGTAACGGCGAGATCTACGGATTCCGCCCCATCAAGGAACAGTTGGCGAAGAAATACACCTTCAAAAGCGACAGCGACTGTGAGATTCTGCTGCCGATGTACCGCGAATACGGTCTGAAGATGTTTTCGATGCTCGACGCAGAGTTCGCCCTGATCCTCTATGACGGGGAAAAAGATGAGTTCATCGCTGCCCGTGACCCTATCGGCATTCGGCCGTTGTTCTACGGGAAACGCGGTTCGGGATTGGTGTTTTCCAGCGAGGCGAATAACCTCGTCGGCGTGTGTGATCGGATTTATCCGTTCCCGCCGGGCTGCTATTACGCAGACGGTCAATTCACCCAATACTGCGATATCGCGAAACCGGAGAAGGTCATCACATCAGACGTCGAAACCGTCTGCAAAAACATCCATGATAAATTAATCGCGGGCGTGAGCAAGCGATTGGACTCCGACGCACCGCTGGGCTTCTTGCTCAGCGGTGGTCTGGACAGTTCGCTGGTCTGCTCCATCGCGGCCCGTGAACTCAAAAAACCCATCAAGACCTATGCCATCGGCATGACAACCGACGCCATCGACTTGAAGTACGCCAAGGAAGTCGCCGAATACATCGGCAGCGACCATACCGAGTTCTATATGAACGACGAAGACGTGCTTGCGGTTCTGCCCGAGTTGGTGCGTTCGCTGGCCACCTATGACATCACGACCATCCGCGCCTCGATCGGCATGTATCTGCTGTGCAAGCAGATCCGCGAGCATACCGATGTGCGCGTGCTGCTGACCGGTGAAATCTCGGACGAGATGTTCGGTTATAAATACACCGATTTCGCGCCGAGTCCCGAGGCGTTCCAGACCGAGGCCGAAAAGCGCATCCGCGAACTGTACATGTACGACGTGCTGCGCGCCGACCGCTGCATCTCCTCTCATTCGATGGAGGCGCGCGTTCCGTTCGGCGATCTCGATCTCGTCAAATACGTCATGGAACTCGACCCCAAGACCAAGATGAACACCTACGGCATCGGCAAATATCTGCTGCGCCATGCGTTCGAGGGCGACTGGCTGCCGGAATCGATTCTGATGCGCCAGAAAGCCGCTTTCTCCGACGCGGTGGGTCATTCGATGGTCGATGTGCTCAAGGCCTATGCCGAACAGCGTTATACCGACGAGCAATTTGAACGGCTTTCGGCCAAGTATACCCACGCAAGACCGTTTACCAAGGAGTCGCTGCTGTACCGCGAGTTGTTTGAGCGATTCTATCCCGGACAGGCCGAGATGGTCGTCGATTTCTGGATGCCCAACAAGACCTGGCCCAACTGTGCGGTCAACGACCCGTCGGCACGCGTACTCTCCAACTACGGCGCAAGCGGAAAATAGAATCCATTAACAGATATAAAGAGATAAATTCACGAAAAGCGTGAAAAATGAGGAAAACAGATATGACACCGGCGCGGCTCGATTGAGCCGCGCCGGTGTTCGTTTTCGCAGTTCAATCGTCATTGCGAGGGGCTTTAGCCCCGTGGCAATCCAGACGCTTGTTTTCTGGATTGCTTCGTCGCGCGCGGCACTCCTCGCAAAGACGGTATCAGACCACCCCGGCGCTATGCGCCACCCCTCCACAGAGGGGAATTTATGCGAGGTCGGAAACGCGGCTACGAAGCGATAGAATTTGTAGATTCTGCTTCGCGTTTGAGAGCGGCGTCTCGCCGCCCGCATTGTGATATAGTTACAGAATGAAAACGGCGGGATGGTTATAATTACAGATAATCCATAAATGCCGGTGAGGAAGCGGCTTTATGAAAAAAATTCGGTCAAGGATACGAATTTTTACGAAATGGTGTATAATAGAGAGAAAGAGCGCGAAGACAGCTTTACATTTCCCGATTTGCACTGATTCGGAACAGGTTTAAATTTTCGGAAAGGTCGGTATCAAACATATGAAGAAAGTAGTCATTATCGGCGGTGTGGCCGGCGGCGCAACCTGCGCGGCGCGTCTGCGCAGATTGGATGAAAGCGCAAATATTGTCATTATGGAGCGTGGGGAATACATTTCCTACGCCAACTGCGGCCTGCCCTATTATGTCGGCGACGTGATCAAGAACCGCGCTTCGCTGCTGCTGCAGACCCCGGAGGCCATGAAGAAAAAATATAACATCGACGTGCGCGTGAAAAACGAGGTCGTTTCCATCGACCGCGAGAAAAAGGAAGTCACCGTCAAGCGGGTGGACAGCGGCGAGACCTATACCGAACCCTATGACACGCTGGTCATTTCGACCGGCTCTTCTCCAGTGCGTCCGCCAATTCCGGGCATCGACTCCTCGCGCATCCAGACCCTTTGGACCGTGCCCGACACCGACCGCGTCCGCGCGCTGGTGCAGGATCAGGGCGTCAGGACCGCAGCGGTCATCGGCGGCGGCTTTATCGGACTCGAGATGGCCGAAAACCTGAAACACGCCGGCGTCGAGGTCAATTTGATCGAGGCGCTGGATCAGGTGATGTCGCCGATCGATTTCGAGATGGCGCAGCTTCTGCATGAAAACCTCCTGCAAAACGGCGTCAAGCTCTTTTTGGGCGACGGCGTGAGTTCTTTTACCGATAACGAACATGACGTGACGGTCACTCTCAAGAGCGGCAAAACCGTGAACGCCGAACTCGTGATTTTATCCATCGGCGTGCGCCCGAACGGCGAACTCGCCAAGTCGGCCGGACTGGCCATGAATCCGCGCGGCGGCGTGGTCGTCGACAAGAATCTCAAGACCTCCGACCCCAACATCTACGCCGTGGGCGATGTGATCGAGGTCGAGGACTTCACTTGGAAAGAGCCGACGATGATTCCGCTGGCCGGACCCGCGAACAAGCAGGGCCGTATCGCCGCAAACAACATCAACGGCGCCAACGAGGCCTATGCGGGTACGCAGGGCACCTCGGTGGCGAAGATATTCGATCTGACTGCCGCATCGACCGGTGCGAACGAGAAGGTTTTGATCAAGCGCGGCATGGTCAAGGGCAAGGACTATGAGAGCATCACCATTACGCAGAACTCGCATGCCGGATATTATCCGGGCGCGGTTCCGCTGACTTTAAAAATGCTGTTCTCGATGGACGGCAAAAAGATTTTCGGCGCGCAGATCGTGGGCAAGGACGGCGTTGACAAACGCATCGACACGCTCTCGACCGCGATTCGTCTGGGCGCAACCGTCCACGACCTGCAGGACCTCGAATTTGCCTATGCGCCGCCGTATTCTTCGGCAAAAGACCCGGTGAACATGGCCGGATATATGGCCGGAAACGTGCTGGCGGGCAAAGTGGCGTACTCCCCGTGGGACGTACTCGAAAAAAAACCTGAGGCGGTCGCGCTGGACGTCCGTGAGGACGCCGAGCTGCTGGCGTTTGCTCTGCCGAACGCAAAGCACATCCCGCTGGGACAGGTGCGCGGCCGCATCAATGAGTTGGATAAATCCAAAGATATCGTCGTTTTCTGCGCCATCGGCGTGCGGGCTTACAACGCCGCGCGGGTTTTGATGAACGAGGGCTTTAAACATGTGACGATTTATCCCGGCGGCGCCCGGTTTTACCAGTCCACACACTATCAGCCCGACATCACCCCGATTGCACAGGCGAGTATTTCCGACAGCGGCCATATGGACACCAAGGACGTTCCGAAGGCGTCGATGCGGCTGGATTGCAGCGGCATGCAGTGCCCCGGCCCGATCATGACGGTATTCGAGACCATGAAGAGCATGCGCGACGGCGATGTCGTCGAGGTTTCGGCTTCTGACCCGGGCTTTGCGCGTGACATCGTGGCCTGGACCCGTCGTACCGGTAATACGCTGGTTGCCAACGATCGGCGCGGCGACGATTATATAGCGCTCGTGAAAAAAGGCAGTGCCACTACTGCGGCTCCCGTCGTAAAAGACAATACCGAAGGCAAGACGATCATCGTCTTCTCGGGCGATCTCGACAAGGTACTGGCCAGTTTTATCATCGCGAACGGCGCGGCGGCCATGGGCAGGCCGGTGACGATGTTCTTCACCTTCTGGGGGCTGACCGTACTGCGCAAACCCAAGAAGCAAAAGGTCAAGAAGTCGTTTATGGAATCCATGTTCGGGGCGATGCTGCCGCGCGGCAGCAAGAAGCTCAAGCTGTCACGGATGAATATGGCCGGCATGGGCACCGCGATGATGAAAAAGATCATGGGCGACAAGAACGTCGATTCGCTGGAAGAACTGATCCGCAAGGCCATGAAGGCCGGCGTTAAGATTGTGGCCTGCACGATGAGCATGGACGTCATGGGCATCAAGGAAGAAGAATTGATCGAAGGCGTCGAACTCGGCGGCGTGGGCGCTTACCTCGGCGATGCGGAAGAATCGAATGTGAATTTGTTTATTTAATTGGTTATATCATGTAAAAGTTGTCATCCTGAGCGGAACAAAAGCGGCCATATCATGTGATATGGCCGCTTTTTGTGTAGTCGAAGGATCTCGTTAATTTCAAGTTTACGGGGAATGTTTTACAATAGCCACCATAAGACCGAGATTCTTCGACTTGCGCTCAGAATGACAAAAACGGGGAACCACCATAGCCCAACGGGTTATGGTGGTTATTTGTTGTGGGCATTTGAGGATTCGAACCCCAAGACTAGAGTACCTCTAAATATACTTCCGGATTACACTTTTTCGCTTAAACATCTGCTACAATGCCCACTCCAGCCCGTAGAATACCCCAGGATGCCCACAATCATTGTAATAATCATCATAATCATTCCTTTCAAATCGAATTTAATTTCAAATTTGTCAGTTAGTTTTATGGTGTATGCAAATGATATGGTGGAAAAAATGGATATCAAGAAGTAGATAAAGGTCATTGATTATTGTCCAATATAGCGGAACATTGAGAAACAAGTGTTTGAGGGTTGGCTTATAGTTTTTTTCTCATCAAGAAAAGAAAACTGCTCAAGGCCATCGATATTAAAAAATCTCATTTCGACGTTATCAATATTCTCATCCTTAATGTCTTGTGATAATTGAATTGCTATGTATTGAGATAAAGAATAATTTTTACCTTCGCTTTTTCCTCCAATATTTTTATGGCATTTAGAGTTTTTAACAAGAGTTGAACTTTCTTTGTTTAATAAGACTGCAAGCTGATATGCTGTTAAAAAGCACGTTTCATCTTTGTTCTCTGAACGATAATGATCAACAGATTTTAGAATTTCTATTAATGCCTCGCGGATTTTTGCCCAATCATTTTGACTACTCATAATAACCCTCCTATTTTTTACAATTTACCTATAACAACATAATATAGCATAATTTAACATATGTCAAGCGTTTAAATCAAAAAATTAATCATCCCTCTACAGTAGGGGGATTTACGGATTTTGGATGCGCCAACCCCTACAAAAAGACGGGCGAACGCAGTTCATCTCGCCCTACTATAAATTTGAGAAAGATATATTTCGGAATGGTCAAGACCATTCCCTACAATTTTACGGATATGTCACTTTAAACTTTACGTTTTACACTTTGCACTTGTTAAGGGCGGCGGGCGCACACACAGGTGCGCCCCTACAATTTGTTAATATGCTCTGACCAGTTCCATCACGGTTTGTTCCCAGATTTCGAGGTGGTTGGGGTTATGGGCGACGGTGCTGATGTCCTTGAGGGTGAGCTCGCAGGTGCAGTTGTTGCGGGCACAGGCGTCGAGCAGGTGCTTAACTTCATTGCGGATGACCTCGCGGTCAAAAGCCGCGCCGACATTGGCGGGGTTCGGCTTCAGGGCGACGACGTAATCTTTGCCGATGGCTTCGGCGGCGATATCCGCGTTGGCCCACGGGGTGATTGAGATTTTGCGCAGGCGGGGAATCTTTTTGACGATATCGATCTTTTTGTCGAGCGGTTCGCAGCAGCCGTAATAGACCAATCCGAACGGCTCCATCAAACGCTTTTCATACTCGATTTCGAACTCCTCGTGCATCTCTTTGGAGACGCTGGCAAAAATCTGCGCCGTGCCCCGGCCCCAGACATTTTTACGCAGCACGGGTTGATCGGGTTCGGTTACCAGTTCATCGCAGAGTCCGGCGGTGCAGTGGAGGATGAGCGGGTCGCGGTCCAAAAGCCCGAGTTCTTCGAATTGGCGGTACTGCTCGATAAACATCCGGGTCATCTTTTCCATGATCGCATGGGAGTGTTCGGGGCGGTCGACCAGGTCGATTAACAGATTGGTCACACCGCGATAGGTCGAGATTTTGTCCCACGGGGTGATGTAAGCACCCTGCCCGATGAGCCGAATCGGGATGATGTCGCCGACAGCTTCGTCGAGTTTTTGCTGAATGGCGAGGGTGGCTTTTTCCTCGTAGGTGAATTTGGGCATTTTCAGCTTGTCGATATCTTCGGGATTGGCCAACTGATCGGTATATTCATGCGATTTGATATTATTGCCGTCTCCGGTCTCGATGGTGTCTTCGATCACGGACAGCCAGCCGCTCTCGCCGCCGATGATCTTGTCGACGGGGATATAGGGCGGCACAATCATATCGCAGGGGTAATGGCGCCATTTATAAAGCATACGGCGCATGTGCTGCTCGGCTCTGCGAAAATCGGGGTCGGTGCAATATAAAGTCAATTCGCCGCCGGTGTTCAGCTCGCACCACGGCTCCTCATTGATCAAAACGACCGGGCGGATCATGCGCAGGCCGTTGACGGCGCGGTAGAGTTTGGCGTTTTCGGCGTTGCGCGGATGGCCTGCGGCCTCGGCGTATTCGTTGGCAAGGGTTCTTAAAATCTCTCTGTCGGTGGGCATGGTGCGTCCCCTTTCGGTTGAATGGTTAATTTTGCTCTATTATATCATGACCGCCGAATAAAACAAGTGCCGACCCCTCGGGGTCGGCATACCGTAGGGGCGGATATCATCCGCCCGTAACCAATGAAATGGATTTATTATGAATTTCCATTTTACGTTGATATTTTTTCGTTCCGGGATATTCTTTAAGATCAGCGGGCGGATAATATCCGCCCCTACGGTTTTATTAAGATATCTACCGCATCGAGGTATCCTTGAAAATGCTTACCGGCGATGGTGGCGAGGCAGGCCCCGGAGGTGTAGGAGTGTTGACGATAGGTCTCGCGCTTGGAAATGTCGGAAAGGTGTACCTCGACCGCCGGAATGCCGACCGCTTTGATGGCGTCGGGAATCGCGATGCTGGTGTGGGTGTAGGCCGCCGGATTGATGATCAGACCGTCATAGACACGGAAAGCCGCCTGAATCCGGTCGACAATCGCACCCTCATGGTTGCTTTGAAAAAAATCAACCTCGACGCCTTTTTCGGCACAGTAATCTCTAACCAATGTCTCGAGGTCGGACAGGGTTTGGCTGCCGTAGATGTCCGGTTCGCGGACACCTAGTAGATTCAGATTCGGGCCATTGATGACCAGCAGTTTCATAGTGATGTTCCTTTCGTTGCAATTTCCGGTGGCTTGATTAGGCCGAGATCCTTCAGACTTTAAGGAACAATCTGCAGATTGTTCCCTAAAAGAATTTTTCAGAAGAAAAATTCTTCATGCGCACGGTTGTGTGCTTCGCTCAGAATGACAAAGTGATGTTTCCGGTGGCTTGGATGAGTCCGAGATTCTTCGGCTTCGTGCGCT